>CBDUOW010000160.1:0-4368 GCA_965368945.1 uncultured Gammaproteobacteria bacterium | reverse complement strand
AGTGCGTATTTCTTCATGCGGTAGATTAAGGTACCGCGTGACAGTCCCAACAGGCGTGCTGCTTTGCTTTGATTGCCTCGGGTTTTATCGAGCGCCTGTTGAATCATACTGACTTCGAGTTGATCCAGCTGAATGCCACTTTCTGGCAAAGTAAATTTCGATGAAACAGGCTGGGCTTCGAGGTGACGGATTTCAGCCGGCAGGTTTTCGGGATGAATGGTTTTACCACTAAACAGGATCAGCATGCGTTCACAGACATTGCGCAGTTCGCGTACATTGCCTGGCCAGGAGTAGGCCTGTATCGCTTCCAGTGCAGCCATGTTGTAACGGGGCGCATCGAGGCTATGTTGAATAGCCAGTAAACTTGTCAGGCGACTCACCAGTAATTCAATATCCTTGCCGCGCTCACGTAATGGCGGTAAATGCAGTGGCACGACATTCAGGCGATAATACAGGTCTTCCCGGAATGTTCCTGCTTGCACGGCAGCCAGCAGATCACTGTTGCTGGCGGCGATCACGCGGACATCCAGGCATTCAGTGCGAGCCTGGCCAACAGGCTGACATTCACCACTTTCCAGAAAGCGTAATAACTTGGCCTGAATGTTCAGGGATAACTCACCCACTTCATCCAGGAACAAGGTGCCCCCATTGGCGGCCGGTACTCTGCCCGCTTGATCGTGAGTCGCCCCGGTGAAAGCCCCCTTACGGTGGCCGAACAATTCCGACTCGGCCAGGTTCTCAGGCAGGGCCGCACAGTTGATAGTGACAAACGCGGCATTATGGCGGCGACTTTGCTGGTGAATTGCGTGGGCCAGCAGTTCCTTGCCACTGCCGCTTTCACCCTGTATCAGCGTGGTGACATCAGTTGCGGCGGTGATTGCCGCAGCACGCAGGGTAGCCAGTAACTCGGGGGATTCCCCGATGATTCGGTCATTGATTGAATTCATGGTGTTACCATTGTTTCGTGTTGGTGCGAGCTGTGCTCGCCATGTTCCATGCTGCCGGAATGTTGCAGGTTGATAAACAGGCTCGCCATAGCCAGGACTATAATGCTCAGTCCGACAACTGCCTTCAGATGCGGTACCCGGGTCAGGCGCATCAACCACCCGGTTACTATACCGGCGGTCATGACCGTGGGTAAAGTCCCGGCTCCGAATGCCAGCATAAACAGCGCGCCGTTGGTTGCGCTACCGGTAGAAGCCGACCAAAGTAGTGCGGAATAAACCAGGCCGCAGGGTAACCAACCCCAGATTAGACCGAACAAAAAGGCGTGCGAGGGTGAACGCACCGGCAGGAGTTTTTGCCCCAAGGGTTCAAGTTTGCGCCATAAGGGCTGACCCAATTTTTCAATTTCGGCGAAACGTGGAAACCAGCCCGCCAAATACAGACCAATACCAACCATAATAATCGCCGCGATGCCCTGCAGGAATAAATGGCCGTAATCCGGGCTGATGAAATTGAACAGGTTATCGCCCAGCCCACCGACCATAGCCCCCACCAGGGTGTAACTGCTGATACGGCCCAGGTTATAGGCAGAGATATAAGGAAACAGGCGCCAGCGGTCATTGCGAATATCTGCCGGCAAGCTGAAGGTCAGGGCGCCAATGATGCCGCCGCACATGCCGAGGCAGTGCAGGGTGCTGAACAGCCCGACAATAAAGGCGCTGACAAGAGAGATATCCAAGCTGACATCCTGTAAACAATCCAGCGCATGATATCACGCCATGAGAGGCGGGTTCATTGGGGCCGGCCGCATAGCTCAGTACCGAACCTTGGCCTGTTAAGCGGGTCTATTGAGTGTATTTGTATAGGCATTAGCCGAATATATAAATAGTATGCAGATTATGTATCGAGTAACCAGTAACCAGGATGACGGGTAATTATGATTTCTGAGCATCGTCTTTCCATTGCCGGGATGAGTTGTGCCGGTTGTGTCGCCAGTGTCGAAAAGGCGCTGCAAGCCGTTACGGGGGTACAGTCCGCCAGCGTCAATTTTGCCGAGCATACCGCGCAGGTCAGTGGTGATGTTGCTGTGGAGGAACTGATCACCGCGGTCAAGGCGGCGGGTTACGATGCAGCTGAATTGCGTGGCAAGGAAGATGAAGCGGAGAAGGAAGTCGCCGAGCTGATCTACTATCGATCCCTGCTACGTAAGGCCGGGGTGGCGGGATTGGTCGGGATACCGCTGTTTGTCGCCGGCATGGCCGGCTGGTTACCCGGCCTGGTAAACCCCTCAGGCAGAATTTTCTGGCTGCTGATGGGGCTGGCGACACTCGCTGTGCTGATCTACTCCGGCAGTCACTTTTTTGTTGGCGCCTGGAAAGCCATGCGATTACATAACGCCAATATGGACACACTCATAGCATTGGGGACGGGCACCGCCTGGATCTACTCCATGGTTGTGGTGGCATTTCCAACAGCGGTCCCGACATTGGCACAACATGCCTATTTTGAGGCCGCCGCCATTATCATTGCATTAATCAATTTCGGCTCTGCCCTGGAAATGCGGGCGCGGGGTAAAACCTCTGAAGCGATTAAACGCCTGATTGGTCTGCAACCCAAAACAGCGCGGGTATTGCGTGATGGTCAGGAAGTCGATATGCCCATCGAGGAGGTGGGCCTGGCTGAGACACTACGGGTCCGTCCGGGTGAACGCATCGCCGTTGATGGCGTAATAATCGATGGGCACTCAAGTATTGATGAATCAATGTTGACTGGCGAACCTTTGCCGGTGGCCAAACAAAAAGGCGATGAGGTGGTAGCCGGCACTATTAATGGCAACGGGACGTTTTTGTATCAATCCCAGCGGATCGGCAAAGACACGGTTCTGGCACAGATCATTGAAATGGTGCGACAAGCCCAGGCTACCAAGCCGGCGATTGGGCGCCTGGCGGACAAGGTAGCCGCAATTTTTGTTCCCGCTGTGATGATAATTGCAGTTTTTACATTCCTGGCCTGGTTCAATCTCGGTCAGTCGCTGGGTATCAGTTATGCCATCGTGGCGACCATGACAGTGTTAATCATTGCCTGTCCCTGTGCACTGGGATTGGCTACCCCCATTTCCATCATGGTTGGCGTTGGTCGCGCGGCAAGCCAGGGCATCCTGATCCGCAACGGTGAGGCCCTGCAACAGGCCGGACGCTTGACCACCGTTATTCTGGATAAAACCGGCACGGTAACCCAGGGCAAGCCAGCGATAACTCGATTGATAACAATGGAAAACCGCAGTGAAGAGGAAGTGTTGCAGCTGGCTGCCAGTCTGGAAGCCGTGTCCGAGCATCCTCTGGCTCAGGCAGTTGTTCAGGCAGCAGAAGCGCGGCAACTTTCACTAACCCCTGTAAAACAGTTTACGGCAACGGCTGGTCAGGGAGTGAGTGGTGAAGTGAATAGTCAGCAAATCCATATCGGCAATCTGCAGTTTATGCATGCCAATAGCATCAAAACCGAGATGTCACAGGTAAATGCACAGGCAATGGCCGACGAGGCGCAAACACTGATGTATGTGGCACAAGATAAACAGCTCGCTGGCATCATAGCAGTGGCAGATCCAATCAAGCCGGATTCTGCCGAGGCAATTCAACGCCTGCATAATATTGGTCTGAAAGTCGTGATGTTGACCGGGGACAATAAACTTACCGCCCAGGCAGTTGCCAAACAGGTCGGTATTGTTGAAGTCATTGCCGAAGTCCAGCCGCAGGACAAAGGCAGGAAAGTTGCGGAATTACAGCGGCAAAACCACATCGTAGCCATGGTGGGGGATGGCATTAATGATGCGCCTGCCCTGGCCCAGGCGGATGTCGGTTTTGCGATCGGCTCAGGAACGGATATTGCGATTGAAAGTGCCGATATCACTCTGATGCGAGGATCGGTACATGGGGTTGCTGATGCCATTGCCATATCCCGTGCTACGGTCAGGAATATCAAACAGAACCTGTTTGGGGCTTTCATTTATAATAGCCTGGGGATTCCGATAGCTGCAGGCATACTTTATCCGGTGATGGGAATATTATTGAATCCAATGATTGCCGGTGCCGCCATGGCGATGTCATCCGTAACGGTTGTGTCCAATGCCAATCGTCTGCGTTTCATGCCATTGGGGAAATAAGCATGACGCAGATATTGGTTAATATTGCGGGTGTGTTGCTAATTTGTTTTATTATCTACTGGTTCTGGATAGCAACGCCCCGCAAGGTAATAGCAAGTCAGACGTTTCCGATTGAAATTCTGGTCAAGGATGGAGTTTATAGCCCGGCGCATATCCAGGTAAAACAAGGTGATAAAATTCGTCTGCGTTTTATTCGTGAAGATCCGAGCCCCTGCGCTGAAAAGGTGATATTCAACTCGTTGGGTAAAACGCTGGAACTACCG
>CBDUOW010000159.1:0-4375 GCA_965368945.1 uncultured Gammaproteobacteria bacterium | reverse complement strand
ACAGTACCTGTAGCCATTTAAAATTACCTTTAATAATCAATAAAATATAAGTTCAATTGCAAATCATATAAGGAATTGACAGGAGAATACCGGAAGGAGAACTTCTGAAAAGAACCTGAATAATGTGCAATCGGATGTAGTGTAATCGAATTTTGATCAAAAATACCACATACTTTTTACAGATTACCTGATCAAATTGCAACGGTAATCACATCACTGGGCAATTTCATCCGGTTTGGGGACGAATAACAAGCGTTGTGGTTTGTTGTCGTCCTCATAAACCAGCGTTAACTGACCAAATAAAAACCCGAACTGGCGGACTTTTTGCAAAGCCGCGAGGTATCGACCCTCAACTTGCATCATCGGCTCGGGACACATCATGCGGGTCGCCCCCACGGGTCCAATCTCAATGTTGTAAGGACCGCCGCCCTTGATGTCGGTAAAGTAACGGTTACAGCCGGCCGAGCCACTCAATCGTTGTTCATCAAATACCGCGTATGCCGAAATTTGCGGCGGCACGGGCTCATTCTCCGCCAGCTCGGCGAGTGACCATTTCATGCCTTCCAGATCACGCAGCTTGAACCGCCCCATTGCTTTATCGGTGATCTGTTTGAGCTTGCCCTCCACCAGCCGGTAAGTATTGCGCATGTTCAAACTCGGGCAACACGCGGCATCGTCGGGACCGGCGGTAATCAAATCGAGGATCAACGTGCCCTCGGCAAACCCCAGCGCGCGCACCTGTACCCGGTCACCCAGGTTTTCGGTGGCAATATTCTGATAGCTGAATCCGTTTTTTGTAACGATCGCCAGATAGGTATAACTGCCACTGCCGCCTGAACCTGCCGTCAGAAACACCGCGGCTTCATTGTGACCGTCACCGGTCATATCGCCGCTGACCATGAGCTGTTCGATTAACTGTACATGTAGGCGTGATGCGCCACCGGCATCAAACGTCGGGCCTTCGAACCTGCCGTCCTTGAGTTTGACGGTTTGCGCATGAATACCCTGATAACTGAGATTCCTGAGCTGTTGCAGGCTTGAGGCATCCACATGCTGCACGCTGGCACAGCCGCTGACAATGAAGCCAAGCAACAAAACGATAAGCGAAACTAGTCCCGGGGGGGTGGACATACAGTTCATGCTGAATTTAATGTTCTCGATTAGTGGTTAAAGCGTATTACTTACTTTTTATTCTTCTCTCACTTGCTGGCGGCATCCGCCATGGGAACCACCTTGCCCGGTTCCGCCAGGGAAAGGTCCCGCAACGTACGCCCTTCCAGCGAGGTATCAATGGCGCGCTCCATTTCCTGGTAGAGGTCATCGACCACCTCGGTTTTCGGCAGCTTGTCCGGCGACAGATACGGGGACTCACCGCCGGCACGCACAATATCAATAATATCTTTCAGCATGAATGTTTCAAGGGCATGCCCGGGCAGGTAGGTGGGTGGAGTGTCAGAAGTGCGAACCAGTGCACCCGCTTTTTCCAGGGTATTGACCAGCAGGCCGCAGGCATCGGTACCCACCTGCATTTGTTTTGCCAGCCCGGCCAGCGTCCAGGCCGGGCGCTGGTGATAATAATGTTGGCCCACCAGGCTCATGATCAACAGCGCCATTTTTTCTTTCATGCGGTTACTGAGGCGAATGATGCGTGACCGCAGATTACGGTACTCCGGATGCTGCACATAAAATGCGATGCTGCCGCCAATCAACAAAATTAACCAGCTGAAGTACAACCAGATGAGAAAAAACAACGTGGTGGCGAAGGTGGCATAGATTGCCGTGTACTTGGTTGAGTGCGTCACAAATGTGGCAAAACCCCAGCCCATGATTTGCCACATCAAAGCGGCCGCCAGGGCGCCGATCACGGCCGCCTTGAAAGATACCCGGGTATTGGGCACAAACACATAGACAAAGGTAAAGGCACCCACCACCAGCAAATAAGGTACCAGGCGCCCCACCAGCCGCATGAACGCACCGATGGCCTCAACCTCCATTGCGGATCTAACTATCTCGATATTACCAATCGAGGCGGTGATCCCCAGGGCGGTAAACATCAAAACCGGCCCGATCAAAATCACCGTCAGGTAGTCACTGAAGCGTTGCGCAAACGGTCGCAACTCGGTCACCCGCCAGGTTTCATTAAAGGCGCGCTCGATCTTCTGCATCAGCGACACCACCGTATAAAACAACAGTGCCACACCCACTGAACCCAGTACGGTAACATTGATATTGTCAACGAAGCCGATAATTTTGTCGGTGATCACCACAGCCTTGTCGCCAAGGGGTTCGAGTAAACCGAGAAGCAACGGCTCAACCTGGTTATGCACACCGAAACCTTTTAGTACCGAAAAGCTCACGGCGAGCAGCGGCACCATCGCCAGCAAGGTGGTATATACCAGCCCCATGGCCCGCAGCGTGATCTGGCCTTGACTGATGTCACGTAATATCAGGTTCCCGATGCGCAGCGTGGTGATGCCAAATTGCTCTGGTTTTGACATGGCATCAAGCGGCCGGCCCCAGATAAAGTCTGTGACCTGCTCAGTTAATGATTTGATCTTGATTCCCATGGCTTAATCCCTCGATAGAAAAACGCTGCCGCTTAACTGCACACTTTCACCAGGCCCATCACACTATAATCCAGTCACACTATAATATAGTGCACCCAGAGCCTGCATTTTTACTGCGCCATCTTGAATTTCCGAATATTTCCGGCCCTGTTTACAGATTTTTTACTCTCTGCAATTCGCTCTCGCTTGATGCCGATCAATCAGCAGGGTTGGATCTATGATGCCCGTGAGTGTATAAAAACAATAGCTTAATACAGTTTGCTATACTTTCACGACATTTAACCACGGGGATCTCACATGTTCTCATCCAAAAACTCCTACCTGGCCATGTGGGGCCCCTACAAGATTGATGGCATGCTGCTGCGTTACAGCAGTTTCATTCCGCGTCTGTATAATTTTTGCAAGTCATTGGGATTTGAGCCAGGGAAGATTATGCCTTCACGGGCGTTCTGCTCCGATGAAAACCAGGGATATCCTATTATCCTGATTACCAAGCATTTCGGTACCTTCCCGTTCAATCACGGCCGCGTCGGTGGCATTGTGGCGACCGGCCGTCATGGTCCTCACGCGGAGCATGGCAAGGACCTGGTGATTATTCATGCCAGTCATGTCGCTTATAACCCAGGCACCCAGACCTTTGGTGATTATTGTCGTACGCGAACCTCACACCATACCTCCACTTCCAGTTGCGGCAAGATTTCCGGCATCATCAAATGGTATGAGGAGGAATACCAGTTCGCGCAGGAAAATATCTACCTGGAAACCCATGGCGGCACCCAACTGGTTACGATCGATAATCAACTCCTGAACCAGGATCGCCACCAGGGTCTGTTTCTGGATCTGAACAAAATCATTCTGATCGATGAAGACGGGGATTACCAGCCGGTTGTATCACATAGTACCGCGCGCAGTTTTCTACCTTCCGAGCATCTCAAGGATATACTTGAACACCGCTGGCCAAAAAATGAACATGAAGCCATTGGTAGCAACCTGATGCCGACCCTGTTTCGTTACAAACGTGAAATACCGCCGGACTCAGAAGGTCAGAATCAACTGGAAGAAAACCTGCTGCATGCCATGCCCTGGATTATCACTTCACCCGCGCCTTTATTGCTGGCTGCGCAGGTCAATACCCAGGTGGAATTTGATCGCACCTTCCGTACCTTTGTGAAGGAGCATGGTTATCAAGGCAAGAACCTGGTACACATCGCAGGCCTCAACATCGATATCTCTCCCGATGAATCCCTGACCTTTCCATTGACCAAATTTGTTCCCTGGGCCGCATATGTTCAAAAAAGTGATGGCACCCAATATACGCTGGAACAGGCTGAGCTGATGGCCGCCCTGATGGAGCAAAGCGAAGAAAATCCGGATCAGACCGATCTGGAAGCCGCGATTCATCAAATGGAACTGCACAAGGAAGTCAAGATCACAACCTGATTGATAACGCGGTCACATATACCGGTGTTGTTGTTTTATACACTTGCCACATCATTTATCAACCCAGGGTTCGAACCAGCTTATGAGTCAATATCCCGGTTTTAGCATGCCACGCAGCAGAGGATTGATTGCGCTTGTCAGCAGTGTATTTATTCTGACTGCCTGTACGACCATTGATCCTTACACCCGCGAGGAAAAAACCAGCAGCGCAACTACCGGCGCGATTATCGGTGCCGTAACCGGCGCGGTAGTGGGTGCTATCAGCGGTGATGATTCCCGTGAGCGCCGTAACCGGGCGCTGATTGGTGCCGGCGTCGGTGCCATCGCCGGCGGATCCGTGGGTTATTACATGGATGTGCAGGAAGCCA
>CBDUOW010000158.1:0-4410 GCA_965368945.1 uncultured Gammaproteobacteria bacterium | reverse complement strand
AGGGCACAGATAAAATTAGACTTCACCTTACCATCAGGAAAAAAGGCAGCGTCAAGCTTGGCGTTATCAAAACCGGACATCGGACCGCAATCCAGCCCCAGACTACGCGCCGCCAGCATTAAATAAGCCCCCTGCAAGGAACTGTTACGAAAAGCGGTCTCTTGAATTTTTTCAGCCTTACCCACAAACCAGACGCGCGCATCGGTATGTGGAAATAGTTTGGGCAACTGTTCATAAAATTCCATATGCATCCCGATGATAGCCACCACCGGCGCTGTCATGGACTTCGAAACATTACCTTCATCCAGGCAAGCCTTGAGTTTTTCCTTTGCCTCATCTGACTTGATAAACACAAATCGCCCGGGGCTGGAATTTGCACTGGTCGGGCCCATTTTCATCAGGTCATAGAGTTGCTTGAGCAGGTCATCACTGACCGGTTTATCCTGCCAGGCATTATGACTCCGCGCCTGACGAAAAATGATATCGAGGGATTGATCATTTAAAACAGCCGATGTCATTACGCTCTCCTTGGTCATTCATTTGTATTTACTCTCGCACGAATTCAGCAAGCTGACAACCATACTGTAGTTAGTGTTTTACTAACGTAGATTAATTAGCTGGCGTTGAACTTGTGGGAGACAAGCAAGGCTTCGGGTACCTGGAGTTTAATGGCGGTGGGTAATTCCAGACAAATCCCGGGGACAGGACGCACCGATACCCACAAAACATTAAGCCCCAGGTTCAAGTCTGCAAACACGACATTATTTTGATAACAACGCAATACGGATTCAATACGCTGCACCGTCATTTCCAGAAGATGGCGGGGTTTATCGCGCAAGCGTGGAATGATCATCATGAAGTCACTTAACACCACACCATCCTCGTCATGGGTAGGGACACGCTTCCATAACGGCTCCGCGGGTTGCAGCCCGGATAAAGCCTTGCCGACATAGCATTGAAGATCCATGCTGCCCTCCCAACAAATACATTCATTCATTTATAGCACAATCCCTATGCCACGCTAGCGACTCCGTTTATTGTGAGGTTTATATCCTGCCGGGCGCTTACCCAGCCATTCAACAAATCGCTGAATATCAGGATGTTGCAGCAAGGCAGTCCGGTTGTTGAATTGGGAAGCCAATTCCTTTTCCGATAAAACAGTGTGGATATGGCTATGGCAGGGACGGCAAACCCACAGTATGTGCGTCAGCATTTCCATGCGACTGAACTGCCTTTGTACTCGTTTGTTACGATGGCGGGTTCGCGGGATTAAATGGTGTTGGGTCAGATTCGATATAGACCTGCCGCAAAGTTCACAGGCGGTGGGCTTAGGCGGTATACGTATGTTTGCGATCATCGTGAAAATAGTGGTTGAATGTAATTACGAAATCAATCGTGATGATCAACCGTTGCAGGTATGAATATTATTAACCTGTTGACGTTAACCCCTTGTCTCAACTGCTTCCTGTTCCACCTCGAGGGAAAGCTTGTGTCTCTTGCTGTTACTCCGTAAGGCAACGATGCCGGCGACGGCAATTAACATTGCCCCGGCGATAAAACCAAAATCCAGTGTTTCATCCCAGAAGAGATAACCATATAACGCAGCAAATACCACAGAAAAGTAGGTGAATGGCGCAACCTGTGAAGCCGCCGCAACACTGTAACCCCGGGTTAATAATAGTTGCCCCAGTGTGCCGAACAACCCCATCAGAAACAACAAACCCCATTCCTGCGCAGTCGGCGTCTGCCATGCCCATGCCAGTGGAATCATGGCGATTAACATCACAACCAGCGAAAAATAAAACACAATACGGATCGTCGATTCGGTCTGCCCCAGACGGCGCACCGTCACCTTGGCACCCGCAGCAAACATACCGCCCGCCAGCCCGACCAGCGCGATCCAGTTGAACTCACCTTCTGGCTGTATAACCAGGGCAACACCGACAAAGCCCAGGCCCACGGCCAACCAGATTTTTGTGCCCAGCTTTTCGAGCAGCCACACGGCGGCAATCAAAGGCATAAACAACGGCGCGGTCATTTTCAGCAACATACCATCCGCCAACTGCAAATTGGCCAATGCATAGAAAAAACAGTACATCGCTGAGACACCAAGGATGGCGCGCAGCAAATGTAAATGGAACACGTGGGTCGTCAGCACCTCTTTATTCACTCTGCGTAGTAATAACGGCGAGAGTATCAGAACCCCGAACATTCCCCGCATGAAAACAATCACTTCGGTAGGAAGTCCCGTTGACACGGCTTTCACGGTGGCACCCATTGAAGCAAACAGTAATTCCGATGCCACGATCAAAGCGGCGCCTAGAACAAAGTTTTGTCGATACCTCATATTCGTATTTGTCATGCCTGAGATTCAACCTGTAACCTGACGATCAGGTATTTTTCCAGCCTGGCGGCCCTGCCCGGTGCTTTGTTCTGCATTTGGCATAATATTGCGGGATCGCCTTTGGCCGGTTACTGGCGGCGGCGTTGGTCAGATCTGTTTGAGCCGGGCGCTTATTCACGCAACTCGAAAATCGCACCCATGCGCCGGGCGATAGCCGCAATCAACGCCGAAGGTGGATAGTCATCTGCCGCGGTTTGCAGATAAGTCTGCCATTGTTGATGGGTCATCGCCAATCCCGCATCCGTGCCATGACAACCCAATACGTTGATCACGGACTCGCCGATCTTCCATGGCCCTTCCCCACTGATAGTGCCTTCAAGAAGATGAATGGTTTCTTCCGGTTGGCCAAGATGCCAATAGAGTTCAAAGTAAACCAAACCTTCCGGATGGGGAAAGATTTCCGCAATAAGCTCTTGCTTGCCATCGGGGCTTCGAATCATCAGGGGAGTCGTCATGGAAAACAGATCGGCCATCGTAATTAACTATCATCCGTGTTTTCGATCATGGCCTGCACCACCGCACACCAGGCGGCGGCGATGTTCTCAAGATTGTAGCCACCCCCGCCCATTGCCAGCAGTCTACCCTGACAATGCTCATCCGCCAGCTTACACAATTCCGTTGTGGCTCTGGCATGCGCATGGGATGAATAGGCCATGTGGGTAATGGGATCACCCTGTATGCTGTCCGCTCCACACTGTAATAAAATAAACTCAGGTTTAGCCTTGGCTATAAAGCTGATAACACTACCCCATACCTTGTCAAACGCGGCGTCATTCGCGCCCATGGGCATGGGCACATTGAGTTTTGTGCCCACCGCAGCATCAATACCGGTTTCGGTCACAGCTCCCGTACCCGGATAAAGAAACCGTCCATCTTCATGCAAGTCCGCAAAAAACAAATCCGGATCCGATTCAAAACTGTAAAACACACCGTCCCCGTGGTGGGCATCAATATCCACATAGGCGATGCGTTGTATACCGTATTCACGACGTAATGCTTCAATGGCAATACCGCAATCATTGAAGACGCAAAAGCCGGCTGCGGTATCTCGGCGGGCATGATGCAAACCGGCAATGGGGGTAAAAGCCCGGCGGCATTGCGCATTCATAATCGAATGAATCGCTTGCAAGGTCGTCCCGGCAACCAGGGTGGACGCCTCATAAACGCCTTGAAAGGCCGGCGTATCCCCCTGATCCAGATAACCCGAACCGGCTAATGAGGCCAGTTTCACATTCTCCACGTAGGCATGCTCATGAAACCACTCGATTTGATCCTGAGTAGCGCTTACCGCCTCACAGTTATGTGCCTTTTGGTCCAGACCCTGTGTTACATAAGCCTCATTAAAGGCGTCAAACCGGGCCGGGCCAAAAGGATGCTGCTCACCAAAATTGTAACTGGCGAGGCGCGGGTCATTAAATACACATACTTTTGCCGACACAGCATTCTCCCTCAACGCGAATACAATTATTATGAATCAGCCGCCTCCAGTTAGCCAAAAAAAGACCCATCCTGTTGTAAACTTGTCACTCATTTACTGAGGGGTTGACTGACTATGCAAGTCCAAATCCAGGTTGCCGACGTTACACTCACCGCCACGCTGCGTGACACCCCCACGGCCCAGGCTATCCTGGCCGCCTTACCCATTGAGTCCCGTGCTCAAACCTGGGGTGAAGAGGTGTATTTCAGTGTTCCCGTAACAGCCGAACTTGAAGCGGACGCTAGGGACGTGGTCACGGCCGGGGAACTGGCCTTCTGGATTGAGGGTTCATGTATTGCGATTGGTTTCGGCCCCACCCCGATTTCCCGTGGTGACGAAATACGCCTCGCCGCACGCACCAATATCTGGGCCGATACCAATGATGATGTGCGTCAACTCGGCTCCGTTCAGGTGGGTGACGTCGTGCGAGTAGAACAGGTCGACTAATCTGAGAGATTGCTATGCTTCACCAGGAAAGCTTTACCGTCCAAACCAAAGGCCGCGGTACGTATGAAACCACGGATGAGGT
>CBDUOW010000157.1:0-4424 GCA_965368945.1 uncultured Gammaproteobacteria bacterium | reverse complement strand
AAGAGTCAGGAGGCGATCTCGCCTCCTGACAACTTAAAACCTCGAAACTCGGTACCTGGCCCTCGTCACTATGTTGTCAGAGACTTTTGTTAAACCCGATTTACCAAAAGTTTTTGAAAATTATGGAGTAACAAAACATGTCCTTTATCAAATTGACTGATCTTGACCTTGCGGGCAAGCGCGTATTGATCCGCGCAGATCTGAACGTACCGGTTAAAGATGGCAAGGTAACGTCGGATGCGCGAATCTCCGCCTCCATGCCGACTATCGAGCATTGCCTGAAGGCTGGTGCGGCGGTAATGGTCATGTCCCACCGTGGTCGCCCGGAAGAAGGTGTGGCCGATGAAGAAAACTCCCTGCAACCCATTGCCGATGATATGTCTGCCAAGCTGGGTAAAGAAGTACGCCTGGTCAAGGATTATCTGGATAACGCCCCCCGGGTTGCGGCTGGTGAAGTCGTTTTGCTTGAAAACGTCCGTTTCAATGCGGGTGAGAAGAAAGATAACGAAGAACTGGCAAAGAAATATGCCGGCCTTTGCGACATCTTTGTGATGGATGCCTTCGGTACAGCACACCGCGCGCAGGCTTCAACCCACGGTGCGGGTAAATTTGCACCGGTCGCCTGCGCCGGACTGTTACTGGCAGGGGAACTGGATGCACTTAACCAGGCGTTGGCCAACCCGGCACGGCCGATGGTCGCCATTGTGGGCGGTTCCAAGGTCTCTACCAAGCTGACGGTACTTGAAGCCTTGTCTGAAAAGGTGGATCAGTTGGTTGTGGGTGGTGGCATTGCCAACACCTTCCTTAAAGCTTCGGGCCACCCGGTAGGCAAATCCCTGTGTGAAGATGACCTGGTCGACACGGCAAAAAGCCTGATGGAAAAAATGACCGCTCGGGGCGCCACGATTCCGATTCCGACTGACGTGGTGGTTGGCAAGAATTTTGATGAAAACGAACCGGCTGTTCTGAAGAAAGCTGATGAAGTGGCTGACGATGAGATGATCTTCGATATTGGCCCTGACAGTGCCAAAGAGTTAGCAGAGATTATTTCTAAAGCCGGAACTATTGTCTGGAATGGCCCGGTAGGTGTATTCGAGTTTGATCAGTTTGGCGAAGGAACTAAGACCGTATCCATGGCGATCGCCAATGCGGATGGCTTTAGCCTTGCCGGCGGTGGTGACACTATCGCGGCGATCCAGAAGTACAATATCTTCGACAAGGTGTCCTACATTTCTACAGCCGGCGGCGCTTTTCTCGAATTCCTTGAAGGCAAGACTCTCCCTGCGGTTGCCATGTTGGAAGAACGCGCCAAGAGCTAATCAATCACTTGTCCGGGTACGGCAATATGTCGTACCCGGATTACCACCCTGAACAGGACTTATGCGCAGAACAAAAATTATCGCTACATTAGGGCCGGCGACTGACGATCCCAAAGTGATGGATCGCATCATTGAGGCCGGGGTTGATGTGGTACGGATCAATTTCTCCCATGGCTCCCATGAGGAACACATAGAGCGGGCGGAAAGAGTTCGCAATCGTGCCCGCGCCCATGGCCGGCAGGTTGGGGTACTCTGTGATTTACAGGGTCCCAAAATCCGCATCCAACAATTTAAGGATGGCAAGGTAAACCTGGTCGAGGGTGACGCCTTTATTCTGGATACCGGGATGGATCCCAAGGCGGGCACGAAGGAACGGGTGGGCATGGCCTACAAGGCGCTGCCTGAAGACGTGAGTCGCGGTGATACCTTGCTGCTGGATGATGGTCGCATCGTCCTGTGGGTTGACAGGGTGGAAGGCAACGAAGTCCATTGCCGTGTCGTGGTGGGTGGTGAACTATCGGATCGAAAGGGGCTTAACCGTCAGGGCGGTGGCTTGTCCGCCCCGGCCTTGACCCAGAAAGATCGTGAAGATATCAAGGCGGCTGCCGGGATGCAGGCTGATTACCTGGCGGTATCCTTTCCACGTACGGCGGATGACATTGAGGAAGCCCGGCGCCTGATGCAGGAGGCGGGTGGCTATGCTGATATTGTTGCCAAGATCGAACGGGCCGATGCACTGGACAATGTGGAGGCGCTGATTGAGGCCTCGGATGCCATTATGGTTGCCCGCGGTGATTTGGGCGTGGAAATCGGCGATGCGGCCTTGCCTCCGGTTCAGAAATACTTGATTAGCCAGGCACGCATTATGAACCGGGTCGTGATCACGGCGACCCAGATGATGGAGTCCATGATCTACAACCAAATCCCTACACGTGCTGAAGTGTTTGACGTGGCCAATGCCGTTTTGGACGGGACGGATGCGGTTATGCTGTCGGCGGAGACGGCCACCGGTAAATACCCCGACATGGTGATTGCGGCGATGGATCGCATTTGTATCGAGGCGGAAAAACAGCAAATTGCCATGAAGTCCGATCATCGCATCAATACCGAGTTCAAGAGTATTGATGAGGCGATTGCCATGGCAGCCATGTATACCGCCAATCATCTGGGCGTGAAGGCCATCGCGGCGCTGACCGAATCCGGAGCAACAACCCTATGGATGTCGCGTATTAGTTCCGGGATACCTATCTACGCCTTGACGAGCCATGTTGAGACGCGTAGAAAGGTCACTCTGTATCGGGGGGTGTATCCGGTCAGTTTTGAGCAACTTACCAAGGACCATGCCGAGATCAACAAGGAAGCCGTTGACGAGCTGTTACGGCGAGGTACGGTGCGTGACGGTGACCTGGTGATTATTACCAAGGGTGACCTGATGGGCGTTATGGGCGGGACCAACGCCATGAAAATTGTCCGTGTCGGTGAGCTGGATCACATCATTAATTCAGAGGGTTGATCCGGCTTGCCATAAAATAGTGTAAGCAATTGAAAAGAAAGTATTATTTCTCATTTTTTAACGATTGAAGGAGGTCCGTAATGGCTCTTATTTCTATGCGCCAGCTGCTGGACCATGCCGCCGAAAACGGTTATGGGATGCCAGCATTCAACGTCAACAATATGGAGCAAGTGCATGCCATCATGCAGGCTGCCGATGAAACCAACAGCCCGGTGATCATGCAGGGTTCGGCTGGAGCCCGTTCCTATGCGGGTGAACCGTTCCTGCGCCATCTGATTACCGCTGCGCTGGAAATGTATCCGCATATCCCGGTGGTAATGCACCAGGACCATGGTTCCGCCCCCGGTGTTTGTCTGCGTTCCATCCAGTCCGGATTCAGCTCCGTGATGATGGACGGTTCCCTGATGGAAGATATGAAAACCCCGGCATCATTTGAATATAACGTCAACGTGACCAAGACGGTGGTTGATATGGCTCATTCCGGCGGTGTTTCCGTTGAGGGCGAACTGGGTTGTCTGGGTTCGCTGGAAACCGGTGAAATGGGTGAAGAAGACGGCCACGGCGCCGAAGGCAAGCTGGACATGGATCAGCTGCTGACCGGGGTGGAAGAAGCGGCTGATTTTGTTGCCCAGACCGGCGTTGATGCCCTGGCTATCGCCATTGGAACCTCCCACGGTGCCTACAAGTTCACCAAGGAGCCGACTGGCGACATTCTGCGTATTGACCGCATCAAGGAAATCCATGAGCGCATTCCCAACACCCATCTGGTCATGCACGGTTCTTCTTCGGTACCTCAGGAGTGGCTGGAAATCATCAATAATTACGGTGGTGATATGGGTCAGACCTATGGTGTGCCGGTGGAAGAAATCCAGGAAGGCATCAAGAATGGTGTGCGTAAGGTTAATATCGATACTGACCTGCGCATGGCGTCTACCGGTGCCATCCGCAAACATCTGATGGAAAACACCAGCAACTTTGATCCGCGTAAATTCCTCAAAGCTTCAACTGAAGCCATGAAGGAAATCTGCAAGGCGCGTTATGAAGCCTTCGGTTCCGCAGGTAATGCCGATAAGATCAAGGTAATCAGTCTGGATGACATGGTGAAACGCTATGCTTCCGGTGAACTGGATCAGCAGGTTAAAACCAAAGCTGCATAAGAGTTAACACTTAACTCGATAAAAGGGCAGGGTAAAACCTGCCCTTTTTGTTTTTGGAGACTTGAAATGGACTATCCTGAGCTGGAGGATATTGTTAAATCCATCGAGACCTCGCCCCGATCGGGGCAGGCTTTACTGTTGTTTGCTTTGGCCAAAACGCTGGATGTGCCAAAGACCGGGCACATGTATATGTTAAAGAAACTGCAGGAAATGGATGCCGAGACGCGCCGTTTGGCGTACGGCCTGATGGAACGGATGGCACAACAGGGCAACCAGGGTGATGAGTGGCAAAGGGCCGTTATCCGTATGGAAGCTGCGATTCAGGGTAATTGATCTCATCGTCACGCAGATTTTTATCCTCGGCACAATTAACTACAAATTAGTAGCGATAGGTGTATCGAATCCCCAGTCCCCAATCGGGGCTACTATCGGTAA
>CBDUOW010000156.1:0-4435 GCA_965368945.1 uncultured Gammaproteobacteria bacterium | reverse complement strand
GTCGTTCGCTGCAGTTTTTCTTCTCTTCCAGCCACTACAGCAATGTTGACCATATTGTGCTGGCAGGGGGGAGCGCAATGATTCCCGGAATTGACGAAATGATTGCCGACAAGCTGGGCGTGCATACTTCCGTCGCCAACCCGTTTACCAATATGACCCTGGCTTCACGGGTCAAGGCGCAAAGCCTGAGTAACGACGCTCCGGCTTTGATGATTGCCTGTGGTCTGGCCATGAGGAGTTTTGACTAATGGCACAGATTAACCTCCTGCCGTGGCGTGAAGAACTACGCAATGAACAGCAGCGCCAGTTCCTGACAATTCTGGGGCTATCGGCAGTGTTGATGGGCATGATTGTACTGGCCGTCCACATACAGATCGCCGGCATGATCGGCAACCAGAAGTCCCGTAATGATTATCTGCAAACGGAAATCAGTAAGGTAGAAAAACAAATCAAGGAAATCAATAGTCTTGCACAAGAGAAAAAACGTCTGCTGTCAAGAATGGAGGTCATCGAAACCCTGCAACGTAACAGGCCGGAGGTGGTCCACCTGTTTGACGAGATCGTCAAGGTCATGCCGGAGGGCGCTTATCTGAACAGCCTGAAACAGAGTGGCAAATCCCTGAATCTGGATGGTATGGCCCAGTCCAATGCCCGGGTTTCCGCCTTGATGCGCAATATCGACGGCTCAGCCTGGCTCACTGGCCCAAAACTACAAGTTATCAAAAAAAGTACAAAGAAAAAATCCGGTGATGATGATGAGCGAAGCTTCACACTTCAGGCCACGCAAGTCAGTCAGACCGAAGAGAATAAGCAATGAAAGATATTGATCTGAACAATCTGGATCTAAGCAGCCTCGGCTCATGGCCAATGCCGGTTAAAGCTGCATTGATCGCGATCGTTTCTATTGTTGTCCTGGTACTAGGCTATTTTCTGGATACCCAAAAACAGTTAACTGAACTGGAAAGCAGCCGCACTAAAGAAATAAGTTTGAAAAAAGATTTTGAAGCCAAGCAGGCAAAAGCTGTCCAACTTGATGCTTATAAGAAACAAATGGAGGAAATGAAACAGTCGTTTGGCGCCATGCTAAGGCAGTTGCCGAGCAAAACCGAGGTGGAAGATCTACTGGTGGATATTTCCCAGACAGGTTTGTCGAGTGGCATTGAGTTTCAGTTGTTCCAGCCAGAGACGGAACGCCAGATCGAATTTTATGCTGAATTACCCATCAAGATAAAAATGACCGGCAACTATCATCAGTTTGGACGCTTTGTCAGTGGTATTGCGGCACTACCCCGTATTGTAACTTTACATAATATTGAAATAAAAGGTGGAAAGGATGGGAAATTGGCTATGGATGTACAAGCCAAAACCTACCGCTATCTGGATGAAGCAGAAATTTCAGCGGCACGCAAAAGAGAGGCCGCGAGTAAGAAAAGTAAAAAGCGCCGTTAATAATGTATGTTATGAAGACAGTCATGACTGTAATGAATGCTAATAAGCAGCAGATAAAGATAAGATGTCCGGGCGTGACTAAATTCGGTCTGGTACTGTTGCTCACTGCGCCCTTGTTCCTGACCGCATGTAGCGGGGAACAACACGGTGACTTACGCACTTACGTTAATAAAGTAAAGGCCCGTGAAGGTACGCCTATTAAACCCTTACCCGAGGTCAAGCCCTACGAAACGTTCGTCTATATCGATGAAGATCGACGGGACCCTTTTTCACAGTACTTCGAAGAAGTCCGGAATGCAGAAGCGCTGGATAGCGGTATTCGCCCTGACATGAACCGCAAACGAGAAGCACTGGAAGATTTCCCTCTCGACAGTCTGAAGTATGTCGGGACCCTGGAAAAGAAAGGCTTCTTATGGGCGCTCGTATCTGCCCCGGATGATACAGTGTATCGCGTTCAGGTGGGTAACCACATGGGCTCCAACTACGGTGAAATCGTTGAAATAACCGAAACTGAAATCAAGCTGAAAGAAATCATACCCAATGGTGCAACCGGGGGCTGGGCGGATCGCGTCGCATCACTCAGCCTGTCAGAGTAGTACCCGCTGGAGATCAAGATAATGAATAAGACATTAGGTTCTATATTGACGGGCATACTTGTGCTCTGCCTGTTACCTGTTACAGCAGCCTTGTCAAATAGCTTGAAGGATGTAAGTTTTGCTACTTTGCCGGGTGACCGAGTACAAATAAAACTCAGCTTACAAGAGCCCGCAGACGAGCCAACAAGTTTCACAATCGACAATCCTGCGAGGATTGCTTTCGATTTTGCGGACACCTCCATTAACCTGCCCAGGAAAAGCCAGGACATCGGAATCGGTGTCGCTCGCAGTATTAACGCGGTTGAAGCCGGAGGGCGAACACGGGTCGTTATCAACCTGGCCAAACTGGTAAGTTACACCACAGCTGTCAGTGGGAATGATGTCATCATAACGCTTAACGATGATACTGCAGGCAGTTTTTCAGCAGCAGTAAAACCATCTGCCACTAAGGTTGCGGCCACGGGCGCAGCTGTCAATATTCTCAACCTGGATTTTCGCCGGGGAACTAAAGGTGAGGGGCGGGTGGAACTGACCCTGGCCGATCCCAACACCGCAGTCGACATGACCAAGCGCGGCAAACAAGTCATTGTTACCCTGAAAAACAGCGCCCTCGCGGAAGACATGGAGCGGCGTCTTGATGTGATTGATTTCGCCACTCCGGTGCAGACCGTCGATGCCTTTAATCACGGCAATGATGTACGCCTCATCATCTCTGCCATATCTGACTTTGACCATATCGCCTATCAAGCCGATGAGAGACTGACTATTGACCTTAAACCTATTGTTAAAAAAGTTGAAACGGAAAAACAACGCGCCAAGTTTGGCTATACGGGTGAGCGTCTGTCGCTGAACTTCCAGAACATTGAAGTTCGCGCTGTGCTGCAGTTAATCGCCGATTTCACCGGCATCAACATGGTCACCAGTGACACCGTGAGTGGCAACCTGACCCTGCGCTTGAAGAATGTCCCCTGGGATCAGGCGCTTGATATCGTCCTCAAAACCAAAGGCCTGGCCAAGCGGACCTCGGGCAATGTGATGCTGATTGCGCCAACCGAAGAGATAACCGCGCGTGAAAAATTGGAACTGGAGGCCAGCAAACAAATTGTTGAATTGACCCCATTAATTAGCGAAACCATTCAGGTTAATTACGCCAAAGCGACTGATCTTGCCACGTTGATTCAGTCCAAGGATAACTCCTTCATGTCGGCGCGCGGAAGTGTCACAATTGATCAACGCACCAACAAGTTACTTGTTCAGGATACGACTGACAATATTGACGTGATTATTGCCCTGGTAGAAGAACTGGATATCCCCGTCCGCCAGGTGTTGATTGAGTCCCGCGTCGTTCTCGCGACCAATCAGTTTACCCGCGAACTGGGGGTCAAGTTTGGTATCTCGAGCGAAACCACCAGCGGTAGTCGCGACATTGCCACCTCGGGTTCTCTCGAGGCAGCAAACATATTTACCCAGTTCGGTATTGAGCCACAACTTCCCGATCGGCTGAATGTCAATCTGCCGGCAGTCAGCTCAACAGCAGGCAGTATCGGCCTGGCGATTGCCAAATTACCCTTTGGCACCCTGCTGGACCTCGAGCTATCCGCAGCCCAGGCTGAAGGCAAATCCGAAACCATCTCCAGCCCCAAGGTGATCACTGCCGATCAGCAAGAAGCCGTCATTGAGTCCGGCCAGGAAATTCCCTACCAGGAAGCAAGCTCAAGCGGCGCCACTACCGTGTCCTTCAAAAAAGCGGTCCTAAGCCTGAAAGTGACACCCCAGATCACGCCGGATGATCGCATTGTGATGGATTTGATGGTCAGCAAGGACGCGCCGGATTTCGGTAACCTGGTATTAGGCGTGCCTCCCATCAACACCAATAACGTTGAAACCCAGGTTTTGGTGGATAATGGCGAAACCATCGTGCTCGGTGGTGTATATGAACAGACCAAAACCAAAAGCATCGATCGGGTGCCTTTCTTTGGGGATCTGCCTCTGGTCGGCGTTCTGTTCCGCAGCAAAACTGAAACCAACGACAAACAGGAGCTGCTGATCTTTGTTACCCCAAAACTGCTTAAAGAAGAAATTCAGCTCTAAGGCCTGACACGGCCATGCTTTAGCATGGCCGCTTTTCAGGCTTCTCCATCCAAGGATGACATCCAAACCCAACATCTTTCTGGTCGGCCCAATGGGCGCCGGCAAGACCTCAATTGGTCGCCAGCTGGCCGAAGCACTGGGTATGGATTTTTTTGATAGCGATCATGAAATAGAAGCCCGCAGTGGTGCGACCATCCCCTGGATATTCGATGTTGAGGGTGAGGATGGTTTTCGCAAGCGTGAACAGACCATGATCGATGAACTGAGCCAACGTCAGAATATCGTGCTGGCCACCGGCG
>CBDUOW010000155.1:0-4444 GCA_965368945.1 uncultured Gammaproteobacteria bacterium | reverse complement strand
CCTCGTCCCTGAAATACTGGGCCGTGGTACCGGCCGCCGGTGTCGGTAAACGTATGCGCGCCGATCGACCCAAGCAATACCTGGAGATCGATGGACGATCATTAATTGAACATGCCATTTCACGTCTTGTTGCAAATCCTCATATCGAAGGCATCGTTGTTGCCATATCGGCAGAAGATGAATACTGGCCCGACCTGGATTTATGTCTGGATAAACCCTTGTGGGTGGCGGAAGGCGGGGTAGAACGGTGTCATTCGGTATTGAATGCGCTGCAGGAACTCACTACGCATGCCAATGATGACGACTGGGTGCTGGTTCACGATGCGGCACGTCCCTGTGTGCGCCCGGATGATATTTCCAATTTAATCTCGCAACTTGCCGATGATGTTATCGGGGGGCTGTTGGCCGTACCGGTACGCGACACCATGAAACGTGCCGACTCGAAGCGGCGGGTTATTACCACGGAAGCACGGGAAGGCCTGTGGCATGCACTCACGCCGCAGATGTTTCGTTTTGGCAAATTGCGTCACGCGCTGGAGCAGGCGATAGAGGATGAAGCGCTGGTTACGGATGAATCCTCGGCGATGGAACTGGCGGGACATGAACCCGTATTGGTGGAAGGCCATGCCGATAACATCAAGGTCACACGGCCCGAGGATTTGGCCCTGGCAACCTTTTATCTTCAGCAACAGGGCAGTTAAACATGCGTATTGGACAAGGCTTTGATGCCCATCGATTTAGCGACAGCGGCCGACTGGTGTTGGGTGGTGTAGAAATCCCGTTTGCTAAAGGCATGCAAGCCCACTCTGATGGTGATGTGGTCATCCATGCTTTATGTGATGCCATCCTGGGTGCCCTGGCCTTGGGTGATATCGGGCAGCATTTTCCTGACAGCAGTGATGAGTATAAAGGCATTGACAGTCGCATCCTGTTACAGCGCGTGGTCGAATTAATGCAGCAACAGCAGTATCGCATTAATAACCTCGATATCACCATCGTGGCACAAGCGCCTAAACTGGCACCGCATTTGCCCGCAATGCGGGAGAACCTGGCGCAGGATCTTCATGCCGAAGTTAACAGCGTCAGTCTCAAGGCAACCACCACCGAGCAAATGGGCTTCACCGGCCGCGGCGAAGGCATTGCCGCCATGGCGGTGGTGTTGCTGATGCCGCAAGCCTAGTCTTTCCTGTCCCGTGTTTGATTCGTTGTCCTATGCCCTTGGTGTGCCACCGGTCAGTGGTGTCATGCGTGCCCGGCCGGAAGATTTTTTCGTGGATGAAGTACTGGGATTTGAACCTGAAGGAAAGGGTGAGCATGTGTTGCTGCGGATTGAAAAGCGCAACACCAATACCCAGTGGCTGGCCGATCAACTGGCCCGCTATGCCGGCATTCCCAAGCGGGATGTAAGTTACGCGGGATTAAAGGATCGCAACGCCGTCACACGCCAATGGTTCAGTCTGGGTCTGGCCGGTGCAACTGAGCCCGATTGGGAAAATCTGGGTATCGAGAATGTGCAGGTACTCCAGCATGCGCGTCATCGGCGTAAATTGCGGCGCGGTACGTTGCAGGGCAATCGGTTTGAATTAGTGATTCGTGAACTGCAGGGTGATGTGGCAACGTTAGAAACACGGTTGCAACAGATTGCCCAGCAGGGTGTGCCGAATTACTTTGGTGACCAACGTTTCGGCCATGACGGCGCCAACCTGCAGCAGGCCCTCGCCATGTTTCAGGGTAAGCGTATCAAGGATCGGCATAAACGCAGTCTTTACCTGTCAGCCGCCCGATCCTGTTTATTCAACGAACTGTTATCGGCCCGGGTCGCCGCTGGAAGCTGGAACCAGGCGATCGCGGGGGATGTCATGTTGCTGGCGGGCACCAACAGTTATTTTGTCCCTGACGAAATCGATGCCGAGATCCGGCAACGCCTGGACAGTTTCGACATTCATCCCAGTGGTTGCCTATGGGGTAGGGGTGAGTCACCGGCGCAGGCTCAAGCTGCCGTACTGGAAGATAATCTGCTGCAGATGCATCCCGAGTTTTGTCGCGGCCTGGAACAGGCTGGCTTGAAGCAGGAACGTCGATCCTTGCGGCTGCAGGTAGCGGATCTGGAATGGGAGTTGGATGCACCCAACCAGCAACTCAGATTGCGTTTTTTTCTTCCGGCCGGAAGCTATGCGACTACCGTGTTGCGGGAACTGGTACAAACTCGTGACTGATTAACATGGCGTTGTCTCAGTGACGCTTTAATAACACGTAGACTGCACCGGTACCGCCATCCACCTGTCGTGCCGAGCAAAAGGCGAGCACGTCATCGCGCTGGCGTAACCAGTGATTCACGTATTGCTTCAATATCGGGCGTTTCTGGTGCGAACCAAGGCCCTTGCCATGAATGATGCGCACGCAACGCAGTCCTTGATCGCGACAGTAATGCAGAAATTGCACAATTGCCTGGCGTGCTTCAATTTTGGTCTGGCCGTGCAGGTCAAGCTCAGCCTCAATACTGAACTCGCCACGACGCAGCTTGCGAACCGTTTTATGTTGTAAACCGAGGCGCGTGAAAAGGAGTTCTTCCCCGGTTTCCAGATCCGCCATATCGGCCGGTTCCGACAACATGTCCACCAGCACCTGTTGTTCATCCTGCTCCCGTTGCAGGGGACGGGGCGGAGGCCGTTTTTTCTGGTGCATGACGCGGTTTTCCTGAGTCAGGCGTCGCGTTCCGCTTACAGCGTCACGAAACAATGCGCGTTCTTTATCAGTGACCTTCTTCTTTGTCATATCCCGGGACTTTGACTGTTTGAGACAGGTCATGGTGCAGTATTTTCCCCGACCGAGTAAAGGAAATTACCGCATCAACAATGGTATGAGGGTGATCGCATTTCGAGTATAGTAAGATTCGAATCAGCTAAGTAACCCGGTTGATGTGAGTCTTTTATAAAAAAGTATGCGGATTCTTCTCAGTAACGACGACGGCTTTGAAGCCCCTGGTATTCGGGCGCTGGCCGACGCACTCCAACACCTGGCGGAGATCGATGTCGTGGCCCCGGATCGGGACCGTAGCGGCGCCAGTAATTCCCTGACCCTGGAATCCCCCATTCGCGCCAAACAGCTCGAAAATGGCGTCATTCGTGTGGATGGCACGCCGACCGACTGTGTCCATCTGGCGATCACCGGCCTGTTGGCGCAAGAGCCCGACATGGTGATTTCCGGTATTAACGCCGGTGCCAACATGGGGGATGACGTACTGTACTCAGGTACCGTGGCGGCGGCGATGGAAGGCCGTTTTCTCGGCTTACCGGCGATTGCGGTTTCGTTGGCGGGACACGAGTCCCAGCATTACGCCAGCGCGGTGGATGTGGTGCTGCGTCTGGTCAGGCACCTGCAGCGCCATCCGTTACCGCAAGACACCATTCTCAATGTGAACGTGCCGGACTTGCCGCTGGATCAGCTTGCCGGGATCAAATCAACACGGCTGGGGCATCGTCACAAGGCCGAGCCGGTGATTTGCGACAAGGATCCCCGTGGCCGGGATATTTACTGGGTCGGCTCGGCAGGGGCCGAGCAGGATGCCGGACCGGGCACCGATTTTCATGCGGTGCGCCATGGTTATGTGTCCATCACGCCCTTGCAGGTCGACCTGACGCGGCATGAGACCGTGAATCACCTGGGTGACTGGCTGGAGGGGATGGCATGAGTGTCGAGTTACGCGGTATCGGCATGACCTCGCAGCGCACCCGGGATCGCCTGGTGGTGCGCTTACGGGAAGCGGGCATTCAGGACGAACGGGTGCTGGAGGTCATGCGCGATACACCGCGGCATATCTTTGTGGATGAAGCCCTCGCCAGCCGTGCCTATGAGGACACCTCGTTGCCGATTGGCTTTGGTCAGACTATTTCACAGCCCTATATCGTGGCGCACATGACCGAGGTGTTACTGAAGGATTTTACCCCGCGCCGGGTGCTGGAAGTGGGTACCGGCTCAGGCTACCAGACCTCCGTGCTGGCGCAACTCGTTCCCGAGGTTTACACCGTTGAGCGTATCGCCGGTTTGCAGGAGCAGGCTCGACAACGGCTCGCTCGCCAACTCAGGCTTTCCAATATTCGCTACAAACACAGTGACGGCAATTGGGGCTGGAAACAAAATGCCCCCTATGACGGCATTCTGGTCACCGCTGCGCCGGAAGAGGTGCCGCAGGAACTTTTAAATCAATTGGCGGAGGGTGGTCGCCTGGTGATCCCCAGTGGTCCGAACGGGCAACAGCAGTTACGGGTCTATAGCCGCGAAGGAGATAGTTTAAAGGAGAGTATTTTGGGAACCGTGAGTTTCGTACCGTTGTTGACGGGGGCAAGCTGATGCGGTTGTTTTCGCGCTTGCTGGATATGGTGATGGGCTGGGCCGAGCATCGCCACGCGTCCTATTACCTCGCGGGCCTGAGCTTTGCCGAGTC
>CBDUOW010000154.1:0-4480 GCA_965368945.1 uncultured Gammaproteobacteria bacterium | reverse complement strand
AGGGGCAGATTTATTTTTTATTCAGCTTTTCCTGGTTCTATTTTCTTAAATTATGGATGTTTGTTGTAATGGAAACATTAACTGTCTACGCCAATGATGAAATCGCCTATGAATATAATAAAGAAATAATCATAGATGAACAGAAGTTAGCATTTTTCGATAAAATGGATAGCGACATGGATCGCGGTATTAAAATTCAGGGTGAGTTAATTACTAATCCCGATAGTAAGCAGCGAGCCACATTTGTTGCAATGAATCTTATTCGAGCCTTAGGACAGGACAATCAGGCTATCATATCCGCATCGTGTGCTTATATAATCAATCGTCTTCCCGCGTTAATTGAAGTGCGTGCCAGGAATCAAGGCAATACGGTTAGTATTGAACTGGTTGAAGAAGATTAAATCGGTGAAAGTTACATGATTCCGGTGGTTATTTGGGATAGCGTAAAAACTGTATAGATATAGTTTGATCTGGTAATTTCTATTATTTTCAAAATGTGGTCAGAGCTCACTTAGAACCCCTTCCGGTCGCTTAATTTCATGCATTTCTGAGCTGGTTTGCACGCTTACGGATAGCTTTTTTATCGTCTTTGCTTAGACGTTCGAGGTTGCGCCACTGCAGAGCAGTACGGGGATGCTTGGCAAAGCGCGCTTCATGGCGTTGCAGAAAATCCCAGTACAGCGTAGTAAACGGACAAGCGTCATCACCAGTGGCTTTGTCGGGGTTATAGCAACAATGGTTACAATAGTTGCTCATACGCTTGATATACTTACCCGTCGCGACATAGGGTTTTGATGCGAGCAGGCCGCCATCCGCATATTGCGACATCCCCAGCGTATTGGGCGCCTCCACCCATTCGACAGCATCAACATAGATCGCGAGATACCATTCATGCACCTGTCGCGGTTGAACCCCAAGCAACAGCGCATACAATCCTGTAATCATCAGGCGCTGGATGTGATGCGCATAGCCATAGTCGAGCGTTTGACCGATTGACTGGCGCAGACATTCCATGTCTGTATCACCAGTCCAATAAAAGGAGGGGAGGGGCTCATTGGCGTCCAAGGCATTACTTTCGAGGTAGTCGGGCATCTCGCGCCAGTAAATACCGCGTATATACTCACGCCAACCAAGGATCTGACGCACGAAACCTTCGACCGAATTGATGGGCGCCTGTTTGCGTCGCAATGCATCTAAGGCCGCATCGATTACTTCACGCGGTTTAAGGAGTTTGAGATTCAATGCAGCCGATAGACCGGAGTGATATAAAAATGGCTCATCGGTCCACAACGCGTCCTGGTAGGGGCCGAACGCGGCGAGTCGATGCTCGATAAAGTCCTGCAATGCGTGTTGTGCGTCGGCCCGGGTTACCGGCCAATCAAAGTGCACGAGGGAGCCCGGATGCTTGGGAAAATGTTTGGTGACATCCTTGATGACGTGACTGGTTATGGCATCAGGGGCGTAGGCAGGCCAGGGAGGTAGCAGGCCGGGGCCTTGCCGATCGAAGCGATGCCGATTCTCTTTGTCATAATTCCACTGACCCCCCAAGGGCTTGTCGCCGCGCATCAAGATACCGGTGCGCTTACGCATCTCACGGTAAAAGGATTCAAGGCGCAGTTGTTTACGTGCACCGGCCCAGCTATTGAATTCCTCGAGGCTGCACAGGAAGTGTGTATCCGGACGAATATCGAGCAACACCTGTTGACGCCTGGCAACCGCCTCAATTTCATGTTGAACGCGATAGTCACCTGCCTGCAGCATAACAATGCACTTTGGTTGCAATTTTACGATGTCGGCACTGAGTGCTTGTGAAAGTGAGCCATGTGTGTGTTGACCAAGACGATGGTAGGTGGTGGGCCGGCCTGCAGATTCAAGTTCTTGCCTGAAATGCCGCATGGCGCTGAGGAACATCGCAATGCGTGCCTTATGCGACCACACATGGGTCGCTTCTTCACTGACCTCGGCCATCCATACCCGGTCAGTCCGCGGATTGAAATCCTGCAACGCAAGACTATCGGGATCGAGTTGATCGCCAAGCACGACGACCAGGTTGCGTAATGGTTTGCTCATGCTGCTGATGGAATAAACATATCTGTTTTATATTCTGAGACTTTTCTTCAAGTCTTGATTTGTTCTACTTGAATTACATGTTCCAGGGCTTTTTCAATTTTATGGCGTGCCTCAGCAGTGGCGTGGTGTAAATAAGCATGCAAGCTGGCGTCCTGGCTGCTTTGGTTTTCACACTCGGCACTGTATGTTTCGAAAGCATTCAAGGCCATGATTATTTCCGCCAGGTGATGCGGACACTCGCATTTGATCGTCGATGATATATTTGCCATGCGTGCCAGTGTCTCATCGTCATACAATCGCGGCGGCAAAGGTTCGCCAAGTGCCGGGAGATCCAACTTGGTACTTGTTATATCAGCCTGTAACTGGCGCACTATCGCTTCACAATAGCGCTGTAATGTCGCCATTTCGATGGGGGCACGCAAGGGTATGCAGCGTGAGCTGGTGATTTGGCGCAATATTTTGTTATTGCTGAAACGATAGATTACGACTACATAGGCGGCCTTTAATTGCTCACGCCAATGTATGAGTTTGTCGAAATGCAACTCGGTCAGGGTGGGTAACTCAACAATGACTACGTCCGGTTGCCCTTCCAGGTGAAGTTCGGCAATTTCATCCAGGCTGGCACATGTGCCCATTACCTCGATGTTGTCCAGTTCCTCCCGGGTCTCAGCAAGACGCGTCGCCATATTCAAGCCCATGACTACGGCCCGGCAGGGGCGCAGTGGCTCGGCTTGCCGGGAACTGCGGGTCAAGGTTGCGGCACGGTCTTTGAGGCTGGCAATATCCAGCTTAACCAGATGACCGATGCTGTCACCGGCATCCAGTAAACGCTTGATGATTAACAGGTGGTTTAAGTCCTCCTGGCTGTATACCCGGTTGCCGGAAGGCGTTCGCTTGGGTTGGACGATAGCATAGCGTTTCTCCCAGACCCGCAGCGTATCCGGACTGATGCCCGTCAGGCTGGACACCGCCCCGATGCCATAGCCGCTATTTTCGGCAATATCACCTAAGTGATTGTTTTGTTTGACCATTGGATTTCCTGACTGTCGATATAATGTCTATATAAAATATAGACAAAATATTGAAATTATCAATTTTATGGTCTATAAGTTGGATAATACCCGATTATATTAGTCAACCATAGACAGGAGATATGGCATGCAAACCCTGATAAATGATGTGCGAGACCGCTGCCTTGCCAGGTTCGTCATCGCTGGTAAGACGATTGATCCGTGCATTGGCTGCGTGAGTGTGAGGTGATCCCATGAGTCGGCGATATGTTGTGGTTACTGGCGCGACAGGTGGTTTGGGGCAGACTGTGGCCCAGCACCTGTCAGATAACGGCTGGTCATTGGTGTTAGTGGGCCGCAATGCGGAAAAGCTTGACCGGATCAAGGCGCCGAAAGGGGCGCTGCGCATAGCGGCGGATGTTTCCAAGCCGGGCGGCATGACGCATGCACTCAAACAGTGTCATAGCCATTGTGAACGTTTACCCATTGCCATGGTTAATTGCGCCGGTTCCGTATTGATTACGCCTTTACACCGTATCAAAGAACAGACCTATCGTAATACCATCAGTGCCAATCTGGACACTGCCTTCTTTTCACTCAAGGAGTTTGTGGACATCTGCCTCGATTCCGGCATCAAGGGCTCGGCGGTCCTGGTCAGCTCCGTTGCGGCACAGATTGGCCTCGCCAATCATGAGGCCATTGCGGCGGTGAAGGCAGCTATCGAAGGCCTGACACGATCTGCCGCGGCAACCTATGCGCACTACGGCATTCGCATCAACGCGGTTGCCCCTGGCTTGATGCGGACCGGGGCAACAGAACAATTTTTTGTCAGTCCCAGTGCCGTGCGCAAGATCAACGCCCAGTATCCCCTGGGCCGATACGGTAAGGCCGAGGATGTGGCCAATGCAATTGCCTGGCTCTTGTCCGAGGAATCCAACTGGATCACGGGGCAGATCTTGTCCATCGATGGGGGTTACAGCGCGGTGCGTTCTCTGCCGCGCGCCGGCTGAAAGCAAAGCAGTCATGTCACTTGCGTTGCAATACCAGTACCTGGGTGAATATGACCACCTTATTCGTATCGATATCGACAGCCGGGGTGTATTAACCAAACAGATCGGTAACTACAAAAGCCAGGCGCCGGTCACTAAGCAGCTCTCGCCAGAGTTTGTAGGGTTGCTCGAAAAGGTTTTGAATAATCTCGATGGTCATATGAGTGCTAACACCGACCTGCCACAGAAAGAGTTTGTTGCTACCCTTCGCTACGGGAATGATCACAATAGCAAAACCCTACAATGGTATGGCCCAGCGATTAATCAAGATCCATATTTACACAAATTCATAGAACTTCTTATATCGCAATGATGTTCTTTATCGTCCTGACATAAGTAATTGGGGACAAA
>CBDUOW010000153.1:0-4547 GCA_965368945.1 uncultured Gammaproteobacteria bacterium | reverse complement strand
AATAAAGTACCCTACATCGACAGAGCTGAAAACGCCGCGCGCCAGCGCATCAAAATGACGCAGCATGGAGAGATAGCTCAGCAAGCCACTGGCTTCAATATTCGCAACACTGTTGCTGCCAATATCGATTATCCATAACAACAGCAGTGCCCCATAGGTACCGATGGCTGCCACCGTGGGTTGATTCGTTAATGTTGACAGGTATAAGCCAAGAGCTGAAAAGCTGGCAATCAATAATACCAGGGCGATAAAGATCGATACAAAATGACCAAAGTCCAGGGTTCCTGCAAGCAGTAAGGATAGTGGCATGAGGCTGAGCAGTGCGGTCATCAATAACAGAAATAACATGACACCTAAATATTTACCAATGATTATCTCGGTCATTGATACAGGCGCGCTCAGCAGCAGGGTGAGACTATGGTTACGCCGTTCCTCACTTATAATACGCATAGTTAACAGTGGAACGACCATCATGAATATCCACGCTGTTGCACCATACAGTGGTGCAATGATGCGCTCCGTAACCCCGGGTGTGTTTTCGAGCATCCTGAGTTGAGGTAAAAGCTCAAGATAACCCTCCACTAGTGCCGCGAAGATAAATGCCAGGATTAACTGAGTTACCGCCATGATGGTCCAGGCCATGGGTGAGACAAACAGGGTACGAAGCTCTCGCTGTGCGAGGGTCATCACTATCATCTTTCACCTGCCATCTCATCGGCTTCTTCCGACGAAGTAATCTCAACGAATATGTGCTCCAGGGTTTTAAATTCCGGAGTTAATTCATACAGGCCCCAGCCTTGCGTAACCGCTTGTTCAGCAAGTCGGGAGGCGGGACTGTCACCGCAGGCATGGTGAATCCGCAGTCGACCATCGTCCAGTTTTTCCACTTCAGTGACTCCTTCAATGGCGAGCAACTGATTTTCTGTTGGGGGATGCCGTAAACCGAGGCATAGACAGGTTGAGTCCATTTGCTGATTCAGGTTTGCAATATGATCGCTGAACACCAGCCGACCATTGGATATGATTTGCACCCGGTCGCAGGTCATTTGTACTTCCGGCAGGATATGTGTTGACAGAATAACGCCGTGTTCTTTGCCGAGTTCACGAATCAGACTGCGGATTTCCCGAATCTGGATGGGATCAAGACCCACCGTGGGTTCATCCAGCACTACGATTGAGGGTGAATGAATGATTGCCTGCGCAATACCCACCCGTTGTTGATAACCCTTGGAAAGATTGTTAATCAAACGTTTGCCGACTGCCTCCAGACCACAACGTTGTTTGGCCCGGGTTACGGCGGATACAACTTTGTCGGGTGAAATCCGGTGCAGTTGGGCACAGAATCGCAGGTATTCATCAACACTGAGATCACGATACAGGGGGGGGTGCTCGGGTAAATAGCCAATTTCCGCCTTGGCCAACTTGGGGTGCTCAAGCAGGTCTATGCCGCATATGCGTATATGCCCAACGGACGGTGCCAGGTTACCAGTAATGATCTGCATGGTGGTGGACTTTCCTGCCCCGTTGGGGCCCAGGAAACCCAATACTTCACCCTGGACGAGTTCGAAGTTGACATCCGCGACCGCAGTCAGGTTGCCGTAGTGGCGCGACAATTGTTGTACACTTATCAGAGAGGTATCATTCATTGTATTACTGCTGTTTCCTGCCGCCTGTTTCACCCGTGAGCTGTAATGATTTGCTCAGATGCAATGATTGAACGGGAATTATATGCAACAAACTCTGTGTGACAAGTACGGATTCGACAAAGCGGGTCGAGAACGCCGACTTGCTCTGCTTGGGTTTGGTGTAGAGGATATCGATCTCGCGCAACAACTACAAACGAAAGTGCTTGAATCGAACCGGCATGCGATTATTGAGGCGCTTTATGAATTCATTACCCAAAAGCCGGACATGGCGGCCTATATTGATGGCCCTGAGACGCTGGAGGCGCTGAAGCAGAGTTATCACAATTATCTGAGCAGTTTGGGAATAGACTACTCCAGCTTTGAGTATTTTGAAAATCGCTTACATATAGGAGTGACCCATGCGCGTAATGGCTTACCGTTAGGTCTCTATCTGGCAGTCAACCGTCTGCTGGTTGATTTAATCCTGCGATGTTTTCCCCCTGAGATCATTAATCAACCTGAAACATGCCTCAACCTGTCACGTTTTGTAAACAGGATCGTCAATCTTGATATGTCACTGGCGATTGAAATCTATCATCGCACCGAAGTGCAGGACCTGAAAACCTCCGTGCATGCCCTGCTTAATGAGCGGGAAGACCTGACAACCCAGGTGCAACGTGATGCCCTGACCCAGTTGGCGAGCCGGCGCTACTTATTAGATGTCTTGACCAAGGCGGTGGAGCGGGCGAGCAATGATGAAGGTTATTTGAGCATAGCCATGGCGGATCTGGACCATTTCAAACAGGTGAATGACAGCCTCGGGCACCTGGTTGGTGATCGGGTGCTCAAGGAAGTCGCCCAGCGGTTGTCAACATCGGTGCGCGAGCAGGACCTGATTGGCCGTTATGGTGGTGAGGAGTTTTTACTGATTTTTCCCGAGACTTCTTTAGCCGTGGCGCAACAGGTGGCGGAACGTATTCGAGAACATATCGCTTCGACCCCCATACATCTTCCTGAACATACTATTCCGATAACGATCAGCATCGGCCTGACTCACTTTGAAACCGGTGACACGCTCGAGTCGTTGCTGCAACGGGCGGATGGGGCCATGTATGCCGCCAAACAGGCAGGTCGGAACTGCGTTACGGTTTTATGAAAACAATCCTGGGTGTAGATACCGGTGGCACATTCACCGATTTTGTCTTGTATCGCGAAGGACAGCTAAGCACCCATAAAGTGTTATCGACCCCCCATGCGCCGGAGGAGGCAATTTTACAGGGCCTGACCGATATGGGCCTGCAAAACACCTCGAGTGACAGTTTATATATTGTGCATGGCTCGACGGTGGCGACCAATGCCGTGCTGGAAGGCAAGGGGGTGTCCTGTGTGTTCATCACTAACCGGGGTCTGCGCGATATGCTGACTATCGGCCGGCAAACACGGCGTGAACTCTACAACCTGCAGCCTGAATCTCCACCGGTTCCGGTGGCCCGCGAGTTCTGTCTGGAGACCGGGGGGCGGCTGGCGGCGGATGGCAGCGAGCTTGAAACCTTAACGCAGGCGGAATTGGCCAAGCTGTGCAAAGCGATAGACACTTTAGCGCCAGAGGCGGTCGCGATTAACCTGCTGTTCTCTTATCTGGATCCCCGCTTTGAAATCGCAATTGAAGACGCGCTGGCGGATCAATACTTTGTTTCCCGCTCTTCCAGTATTTTGCCCGAGTTTCGTGAATACGAGCGGGGCATTACTACCTGGCTCAATGCCTACGTGGGCCCGTTGGTTGCGGGTTACCTGGAACGGTTGCAACAGGGTATTCCTCAGGCTGCGGTTTCGGTCATGCAAAGCTCAGGCGGCACCATTGCGGCCAATCAGGCCGGGCGTCAGGCCGTGCACATGCTGCTTTCCGGGCCGGCGGGTGGATTGGCAGCGGCCCAGTTTCTTGGGCACTACGTGCAGCGTACACGGCTGTTGACCTTTGACATGGGAGGCACCTCCACTGACGTCGCCATGATCGATGGCGCGTTACAGTTGACCAGTGAGGGTAAGGTCGCTGGTTATCCCGTAGCAGTGCCCATGGTGGACATGCATACCATCGGGGCTGGTGGCGGCTCCATGGCCTATGTGGATAGTGGCGGTATGCTGCAGGTGGGGCCTGAATCCGCTGGTGCGGTGCCCGGGCCGGCCTGCTATGGCCGGGGCGGGGATCGCCCGACGGTGACCGATGCCAATCTGATCCTGGGTCGATTGCGGCCCGATGCATTTCTCGGCGGCGAGATGCCGTTAAACGAGCTCGCCGCACGCGGCGCCATGCAGTCAGTCTCGGATCCACTGGGAATTTCACCCGAGCAGGCTGCCGAGGGTGTGATTCGGATTGCCAATGAACATATGGCCCATGCCTTAAGGGTCATGTCGGTCCAGCGAGGCATCGACCCGCGTGGACTGACATTGGTGTCGTTTGGAGGGGCGGGTGGTTTGCATGTCTGCGCCCTGGCTGAATCACTGGGCATGCGGCAGGCGATGGTACCGATTCATGCCGGCGTGCTGTCAGCGCTGGGCATGTTGGTGGCGCCCCGATCGCGCCAACTGTCACGGACTTGTATCGCACGCCTTGTGAGTATGCCCCATGAGCAAATTGATGCTGTGTATGCTGAATTGGAAGCCCAGGGCCGACAAGAACTCATTGCCGAAGGAGTGGCAAACGTGGAAATTGGAGTGCGGCGCAGCCTGGATTTGCGCTACGAAGGACAATCGTATTATCTTAATCTGGCTTGGGACGACATAAAGTCGTGTGAGACCGCTTTTCACCGCCTGCATGCCGAGCGCTACGGGCATGAGCTGGATCTGCCGGTGGAACTGGTCAATTTACGGCTTGGCTTGGCCTCCCCCCCGACGCCATTGGTATTGGCATCACAGTCGGCCGGA
>CBDUOW010000152.1:0-4583 GCA_965368945.1 uncultured Gammaproteobacteria bacterium | reverse complement strand
ATTACGTGCCGAACTGAAGGAATTGAAAAGCGTCAAGCGCCCGAAAGTGATTCAGGCAATTGCTGAAGCGCGGGAACATGGTGATTTAAAGGAAAACGCGGAATATCACGCGGCGCGGGAACAACAAAGCTTTATCGAAGGTCGTATCAAGGAAATTGAAGGTACTGTTTCTCATGCCGAGATTATTGACGTGGCCGCGCTGGGGGCAAACGCGGGTGATAAAATCGTCTTTGGTGCTACCGTGGATCTTTATGATGTCGAAGCGGATAAGGAAGTGACTTACCAGATAGTCGGTGAACTGGAAGCCGATATTAAACACCATCTCATTTCGATTACTTCCCCGATTGCCCGCGCCCTGATTGGCAAATCTGTAGGTGATGCAGCGGATGTGCGTGCACCGGGTGGGGTGCGTGAGTACGAAATCGTTGCGGTTCGTTATGAGTAACGCTTGATCTAAGCCCAGGCATCACTGCAGTTCACAAACTGAATTCCCATTATCGTCATGTTCCAGATCACCGAACGACTCCTGCTGACACTTTGGATAGGTGGCATGTGGAGCGTGGGCTACATTGTGGCTCCCACCCTGTTTTCCATGCTGGATGATCGGGCGCTTGCCGGTGCGGTGGCGGGACAGTTGTTTACGATAATGAGTTTTATCGGTTTAGTGGCTGCTACAGTCCTGCTAAGCGCCCAGTTATATCTTGCTGAGACGGTATGGCATCGTAATTGGCGTGTCTGGGTACTGCTGCTGATGTTGCTGCTAATTGTGGTTGGTGAATTCTATCTGCAGCCATTGATGGCGGAATTAAAAAGTGGCGGCATAAGCGAAGGCAGTAATAACGCCAGGCGATTCGGACAACTTCACGGACTGGCCTCAGTACTGTTTTTGATCAACAGCCTGTTGGGCCTTGGCCTGGTTGTGTTCGGCTTGCGGCGTACCGCACCAATAAATGCTTAAGTCTGAATTCCTTGAATCACTCAGGCAGAACAAGTTTCGGTTTTTCGGCAGGACGATAGAAAGCCGCAATATGGCCAATGCTTGATACCCAGCCTGAATTGGTTTGCGCGGAAATTTTATCAATAACTGACTGCCGTTCCGCCTTGTCAGCGGCATGAATTCGTACCTTGATTAACTCATGGTGGGCCAGAGCGTTGTCGATTTCTGCCAGGACATTTTCTGTCAAGCCCGCATTACCGACGATAACCACGGGCTTCAGGTGATGGGTCAGTTTACGCAAATGACGGCGATGGCGTTCAGATAAAGGCATTGGCTACGGCGATTTACAGGTGAATCAACAGAAGCGTTATTGTAGTGCGATTCCCAACTTTTGTAACTTGCCAATTAGGCTTTTGACACAATATAGAATCGATATGGGTAAGAAACACGGCCGAAGTAAAACCAGTAACCGCTGGCTGCAGGAACATTTTGACGATGAATATGTCAAAAAAGCTCAGCAGGATGGCTATCGATCGCGGGCTGTTTACAAGTTACTGGAAATCGATGAGAAGGACCGGCTACTGAGGCCGGGGATGACAGTGGTGGACCTTGGTGCGGCTCCCGGTAGCTGGTCGGAAGTGGCGGCGCAACGGGTGGGTGAAAAGGGCAGGGTGATTGCCCTTGATATTCTTCCCATGGAATGCCTGCCCGGGGTGATCTTTATTGAGGGTGATTTTCGTGAAGAGGGGCCATATAACGCCTTGCTCGAGGCCCTGGGAGAGAGCCAGGTAGACCTTGTAATGTCCGATATGGCCCCCAACATCAGTGGAATGAAGGGTGTCGACCAGCCTCGCGCCATGTATCTTGCCGACTTGGCGCTGGAACTGGCACGAAATGTCCTCAAGCCGGGTGGGAGCTTGTTAGTCAAGGTCTTTAACGGTGAAGGGATCGACGCCTATAAACAGGAGTTACGCAAGGACTTTGACAAGCTCATCGTACGCAAACCGAAGGCATCCAGGCCCCGCTCAGCGGAGATTTATCTGCTGGCAAAGGGTTATAATTATAGAAATTTATGAATAAGTTACTTATATTGTCAGGTATTACCGGGGAAAGCCCCCGCCATTTTGAGGTATTAAATTGAACGATTTGGCCAAGAACATTTTACTGTGGGTTATTGTCGCCATCATTCTGATGTCGGTCTTTAATAACCTGAGTACCACCAGTAGCGATAAGCCGATGTCCTATTCCGAGTTCATGCAGAACGTGCAGCAGAACCAGGTACGTGATGTCACTATCTCGGAGAGCAAAATCACGGGAACCTTGCAGACTGGTGCCGGTTTTAATACCTACAGTCCCGAAACCGATAACTCGGCCATGATCGGTGATCTCATGAAACACGGGGTCAAGATCAATGCCAAGCCGATGGAGACCTCCATCTGGACCCAGATTTTTATTTCCTGGTTCCCTTTCCTGCTTATCATTGGGTTATGGATTTTCTTCATGCGCCAGATGCAAGGTGGCGGTGGCGGCCGAGGCGCTATGTCCTTCGGAAAAAGCCGCGCCCGCATGTTGGGTGAAGACCAGGTCAAGGTGACTTTTAATGATGTGGCCGGGGTAGATGAAGCCAAGGAAGAAGTTTCCGAATTGGTGGAGTTTCTACGCGATCCGGGCAAGTTCCAGAAACTGGGCGGCAAGATTCCGCGCGGTGTTCTGATGACCGGTTTACCGGGTACGGGTAAAACCCTGTTGGCCAGGGCGATTGCCGGTGAAGCCAAGGTGCCGTTTTTTACCATATCCGGTTCCGACTTCGTGGAAATGTTTGTCGGTGTGGGTGCATCCCGTGTACGTGACATGTTCGAGCAAGCCAAGAAGCATGCTCCCTGTATTATCTTTATTGACGAAATTGATGCGGTGGGCCGTCATCGTGGAGCCGGTCTGGGTGGTGGTCATGATGAACGCGAGCAAACCTTGAACCAGTTGCTGGTTGAAATGGATGGCTTTGAAGGGAATGAAGGTGTCATCGTGATTGCCGCGACCAACCGTCCTGATGTACTGGATCCGGCCCTGTTACGTCCGGGGCGTTTTGACCGTCAGGTCGTGGTGCCGTTACCCGACATGCGCGGCCGGGAACAGATACTAAAAGTACACATGCGTAAAGTCCCGATCAGCGATAACGTTGAGCCAAAGATAATCGCCCGGGGCACACCTGGCTTCTCGGGAGCGGATCTGGCCAACCTGATTAACGAGGCGGCCTTGTTCGCCGCTCGTGCCAACCGTCGCCTGGTGGGCATGGAGGAATTCGATAAGGCCAAGGACAAAATCATGATGGGCGCGGAACGCAAGTCCATGGTGATGAACGAAGATGAGAAAAAGCTTACTGCCTATCATGAAGCAGGCCATGCCATTATCGGTCTCAGTGTGCCGTCACATGATCCGGTGTACAAGGTCTCCATTATTCCACGTGGCCGGGCACTGGGCGTGACCATGTTCCTGCCGGAAGAGGATCGCTACAGTTACAGTAAGGAGCGTTTGGAAAGCCAGATTTCCAGCCTGTTTGGCGGGCGTCTTGCCGAGGAACTGATCTTTGGTCCGGAATTCGTCACCACCGGTGCCTCGAATGATATTCAGCGGGTTACCGACATTGCGCGCAACATGGTGACCAAGTGGGGCTTATCCGAAAAGCTGGGCCCCATGACCTACAGTGAAGAAGACGGTGAGGTATTCCTTGGCCATTCAGTGGCACAACACAAGAATGTCTCGGATGAAACTGCACATATCATTGATGAGGAAATCCGCAATATCGTGGATCGTAATTATCAACGCGCCAAAAAAATACTCGAGGAAAACGAGGATAAGTTGCATGCCATGGCAGATGCGTTGATCAAGTATGAAACCATAGATAGTGAACAGATCGGTGACATCATGGCAGGCCGTCAGGCCCGCTCACCGGCAGACTGGGACGACACTGAGCCTCCACGTGGTTCCAGTATTGAAAAGGAAGAACCAAAAGGTGGCGAAAAGGGTGAAGGCAAGATAGGCGGCCCGGCCGGCGAACATTAAAACGCTCTGTTCTCAGGAACGAGTAACAACTACTTTAACGGCGGACAACCCCATGTCCGCCGTTTTTATATTAGGTGTTACCGTAAATGCAACTAAAACTCGGAACGCATAGTTTTACCGAACCCGTGGTGATGGGGATTCTGAATGTAACCCCTGACTCCTTCTCCGACGGTGGTTTATTCATTGGCCAGCAGGCGGCCACTAACCGGGTGCGGCAGATGATTGCTGAAGGGGCCGGGATTATTGATATTGGTGGTGAATCGACCCGACCCGGCGCACAAGCCGTTAGCATCGAGGAAGAGCTGGCACGGGTTATTCCGGTAATAGAAGCGGTTCGAGCGGAAAGCGATATTCCCATCTCCGTGGATACCAGCAAACCGCAAGTGATGACTGCCGCTATCCAGGCGGGCGCCAGCATGATCAATGATGTTCGGGCCTTGCGCGAACCCGGTGCTCTCGAGGCGGCAGCGGAATTGAAAGTCCCGGTGTGCCTGATGCATATGCAAGGTGAACCACGCAGCATGCAGGCTGAACCCCGGTATCAGAACGTAGTGGATGAAGTGCTGGAGTTTTTACTGCAACGGGT
>CBDUOW010000151.1:0-4584 GCA_965368945.1 uncultured Gammaproteobacteria bacterium | reverse complement strand
AGCAGTTTTGTAATTCTAAGTTTACGGCCAGGGATCCTCTCCCATACTTCACTGGCCAGGTTTAATAGTTTAATCTTCTTGTAGTGCTCATGTTTGCGGCTTAAGACAAGCCCCACAACGGGCTTCATACGACTGTTTTTATTGTTCAGGATTACCACGCCCGTATGCCCTGTATTCAATTCGACAATACTGCCAATTGGATAAACACCGATCAGTTTAACGAATGCCTCGATCAAATCCTGGTCAAAATTGCCAGGCGTCATGTTGTAAAGTGCATTGAGTGCATGGTGCGGGCTCATGCCTTTTTTCCCAAATTGGCCATTTATTAATTCGTCATATTCATCAATCAGGCTGACAATACGGACGAACTGGCTGATTTCATCATCTTTTTTGTGGTTGGGATAGCCGCTTCCATCGAGTCGTTCATGATGATCTAATACAATATCCAATACTTCAGGTGCGAGATTGGGTTTGGTCGACACCATCTTGTAACCGAGAAAAGCATGAGCTTTATAAAGTCTGAACTCATCACTGCTTAGTTCTGACGTCTTATTCAGGATACTATTCGAAACACTTGTTTTGCCTATATCATGTAGCATCGCGCCTAAACCCAGGATATTAAGCTCCTTGGGGGATAAGCCTATAGATCGTCCTAAATTGATTGAATGAATACAGACATTGACAGAGTGAATGGTTGTGGTTTCATTCTTGTTCTTCAAGTGTGTCAACCAAGTCATGGTGTCAGGATCATTGATAATGCTTTCAACTAACTCACTGACAATTTCCCTGGCGATATCGACATCAATGTTTCCCGCTTCGTAAATTTCCTTGAAGGTGTGTTCTACGTAAGTACGGGCCCGATCGCGTAAGTTATTAGCTTTTTGAGTTTTATGTTGTAAATCATCAATCCCTAATTCATTCTTTTCGAGAATAAGGGTGTCGACAAATTCCTTTTGTTGTTTTTTTAGCTGCCCTAAATGTGCGTTGTTGTTACTTCCGGTAAAATGAGTTGATTTGTCAGTATCGACATAAACATGGGTAGATATACTCTTGATTTTCTCTATTTCATCTGCTTCTTTGATTAATACGCCTTCAAGTGTAAAAGGAGATTCAAGCCAGGGACGATCGAGCTCGCTCACAAACATGCCAATTTGCAAGTCTTCAACGCCGAATTTAATTTTCATTTACTTTCTCAATCCATGAACGGTTGAATATCGTTATTTTTTGTCTGGTAACTATGCACCAAAGAATCCCTTTATTGGGCCTAATTCTCATAGCCCATTTAAAGGTATATCTACTTATCGGACGATCTGGCCGCAGGTTTAATAGAACATTGGGTATAGTTAGATATAGAAAGTATTGCTATATGAATAAAAATACCTGTTCACCGCTGTGACGTTGGCTTTTGCGATACGCGGCAATTGTGGGCCTGATTTCGCCATTTGTTACATTCTTGCTTTAGATCAATGTTGCAGAGCGGGGACGTGTCTACTATATAAGTATTAGCTTATTTGATGGAGATGGAGATGAAAAAGGAAGAAAAACAGGCACTTGCTGAAGAAGCCTATGAGAAAGCGCTGCAATATGAGCTGGATTATGGCTGTTGTCCCCAGTGTGTGCTCGCCACCGTGCAGGAAACGGTCGGGTTTATCGATGACAGCACCATCAAAGCCAGCCACGGGCTTTCCGGCGGCGGTGGCCTGATGGGTCAGGGAGCCTGCGGGGCCTTGACCGGCGGGCTCATGGCGTTGAGCGCAAAACGGGGCCGGGACCGCGATAAGCTGGATAAAGGCCGTTTCATATCAAACTTCAAGAAGGGCCGCGAATTGGTGGAACGTTTTCGCGAGGAGTTCGGCGGTGTTACCTGTGAAGAGTTACAGCACCAGTTCACCGGCCGCACTTATGACATGTGGAACGAAGACGAATACAAGGCTTTTGATGAAGCACGGGGAAAAAAGTGCGCCCACGCGACCGGAACGGTAACAAAATGGTTGATTGAGATGTTATAGGGCGGTCATCCTCAAAAATACATTCGTTAACTTAAGTATCATGCACAAAAAACGGGGAGTGTTTATGCAACACTCCCCGAGTTCTTTTTGTTTTACAGTTTGTTGTAATTATTTCATAGAATCTAGTTATAAAATCCCCATACCGGAACCAACAGCAGACCCAGATCCTTATATTCACCCGGTCTTGCGGGTACCAGCCTATCGCGTTTGAAGGTGGTTAACATCTCTTGAAGATGTTCCTGGCCCTGTTTGCTCAATAGTGCATAGGTGATTTTCTTACGCGTTTCCGCATCAATACCTGCTGACAGCGTAAAGGTACGTTCCGGATAGCTTTTATCGGGAGCAAACAGGATTTTGTATTGGTCCTTATTCTTCATTTTGGCCCACATTTTATCGCGTAATACCGCGGCGACAACATCGTCCCGTTGCAGGCATTTCTCAAGCCCTTTGAAACCTCGTGCCGGGATGGGTACCGGTTGACGAATTGGATTGGTGAAGTGTTCAAAAAAGGCCATGGTCAGCATATTCGGCGAAGGAAAGGAGCAGACACGTTGGCCGGAGAGTTGTTCCATGCTGGTAATTTTACTGTTCTTTTTTACCACTACTACGATTTTAATATAGCCCGGTAACCTCGCGACGGGGACATGACCAAATTTGTCCATGCGCCAGCCGACGAAATGCGGTCCATCAAAAAGAATATCGTAATTGTTTTTCTGCAGGTTATTGTTATAGTCGATAAAAGTAGTGGCCGTTTTGATTTCAATTTTTCTGCCGGTTACCTCGCTGAGGTGTACAACCAGGGGTCCATAAATTTCCAGGGTTTTCTGGGTAGAGTGAGTCGGGGCAGTTGAAAAAATCAGCGGCTCCTCTGCCTGGACAGCGGGGACAACACCAATCATTAACACTAACGCAGTGAGAAAGAGATCTTTCTTCCGCATGGCAGTAATCCTTATGCTGGTAATCTGTTGTTTTAATATTATTCCTTATTGTAATCGACCAATTTTTAATTATGTTTAGACTTTTTATTATGATATATCGTTAAATAACACATGATTATTGTGGAGTTAATAATTGACTAATGAAATGGGTTATTATCATTTTTTCTGTTGCTGTTATCATGCTGGTTGGCAACCTGTTGATGCTGAAGCATGTCGACAAAAAATCATTCAGGGATAGTAATCGGCATGACAATGATTGAGTCCGGATTGTTGCGTTGAATTATTGTCTCGAATATTAGAGATGACTGATACTCTATTTCCTAATGTATAACATGGTCCCGTCGCATACATAGAAAGGAGAAGAAAAGAGTGCTGGACAGTACATTGACGATAATCCTGGCGGGTGGAACGGGGAGTCGATTATATCCTCTTACCCAGGACAGAGCTAAACCCGCAGTACCCTTTGGCGGTAAATACCGGATTATCGATTTTACTCTTGCCAATTGTCTGCATTCCGGTCTACGGCGAATTCTGGTCCTGACCCAGTACAAATCCCTGTCATTACAGAAACACCTGCGTGATGGCTGGTCCATTTTCAATCCCGAGTTGGGTGAATATGTCACGCCCGTACCACCCCAGATGCGGACCGGCGAACGCTGGTATAGCGGCACGGCGGACTCGGTGTATCAAAACCTTTATTTGCTTGAACGAAGCGGGGCACGGATGGTGCTGATTCTGTCGGGTGATCATATTTATCGGATGGACTATGCCGCCATGCTCATGTTTCATCAGGAGCACGAAGCGGGGCTAACCGTGGGGTGTATGGATGTGCCGCTTGCGCAGGCGAGCGAATTTGGTATTTTGTCGGTTGATGCAAACGGCAAGATCCAGAAATTTGAAGAAAAACCGTCGAGCCCGACTCCCATGCCGTCTGATCCGCAACTGGCAATGGCTTCGATGGGTATTTATGTGTTTTCGATGGATCTGCTGCTGGAGGTGCTTAATGCTGACGCCAGACAGAAGAACTCAACCCATGATTTTGGCAAAGATATTATCCCCGGATTAATCGAGACGGAAAAAGTATTTGCTTATCATTTTGGTGGTGAAGGTGGGCGGGTAACACCGGATCGCTACTGGCGTGATGTTGGCACCCTCGACAGTTTCTATGAAGCGAATATGGACCTTCTAAAGCCTGTGCCACCCATTGATTTATACCAGGCCGATTGGCCGATTCGTACCTATCAGTCCCAGAATCCGCCGGCGCGTACAGTTCCCGGCGATGAAGGCAGTGAGGGTATTTTTATTAATTCCATCGCCGCGGGAGGTGTTGTTGTTTCAGGTGGCAGTGTTCAGCACTCAATTCTGTTTCCACATGTATTTGTTGATGATGAAGCGGTTATTCATGATTCTATCTTGTTTAATGGAGTACGGGTTGGTAAAGCTGCACAATTACAGCACTGCATTATCGATAAAGACGTAGTCATACCTGCTGGCGAACAGATTGGGTTTGACAAAGAAAAAGACTCAGTGCGTTTTACGATTACTGAAAATGGCGTTGTGGTAGTGCCAAAAAATTATAGCTTCACAAATAATTAAAACAATAATTCAACTAGCCCGGGGGCTGATATCGGGTAATT
>CBDUOW010000150.1:0-4639 GCA_965368945.1 uncultured Gammaproteobacteria bacterium | reverse complement strand
CCCTTGGGATTACCCTTTGATTCAAGTTAACCACAGGACCAGAGGAGAAGCTAAATGGTGGCACCAAGGTCGTCTAATCAGTGTCTGGAAATTATCCAGCATACAACTGTGGGCAAGTTATTTTCAGAAATAGAGCAGGAAATATTTATCCTGGAACGGGAAGCCGAAGAGGCGAAGAAAAAAGCCTGGAATCTGGAGTTTCGTATTTGTGAGCTGCATCGCATGCTGGAGGATGCCATTGAATCCGTTGCGGAAAGTTATCTGCAAAAAGAACTGCCGTTAAAAACCAGGCCGGGAGTTTGGTCTGTTATCGACAACAAACAAAAGGCTTGAGAGTGAAAACAATCAAGCCAAGGAGAAAATCAATCATGAATCATAAACGCTATCCACTGGCCTATTTACTGGAAGTGGCGATGCCCTTGAATCTCGTAATTACCCGGGATCAAGAGCCTGAAGCTTCGGCCGGCAATTACGAATCAAAGTCGGATTGGGTCATGGAATTTTCCGCGGGTAACAACCGAGCAGTTACCGTGAATTATTTCCATCGTCAAAAAAAGCCTTTTGAATTCCAATGCAAGGGTTTTGATGACCATCCGTATTACGAATGTAACGATCACCAGATGATTGCCATAAAAATGGCGACACTTTGGGAAGCTGTTCATTTGTTGCGTGGCATTGATGCGATTGCAAATGGAAAGTTGAGACAAGTGGTCTGAAAACGTAGAGATAATTATTAGATGAAGGGGATTGATAATGCCACGAAAATTCACACCAAAACTATGTGCCTGTGGTTGTAATGCAATGACAAAAGGCGGTGAATTCTTGCCTGGTCATGACGTGCGACTTCTCGGAGCCATTGTGAAACGTGTCGGTGGGGTAGTGAATTTACGAATTATCGTTGAGCAAGCAATAAATGAAGTGATTGTAGTGACCCAAATAACGACAGGTGACTAATATGATCGATATCCAACATCACATCCAAATACTTGAGCGCAAGATTGAGACTATCATCCGCCGTCGGAGAAAATATGGCAAGGCAATCAATACGATTGTGTTCATTGCAGGTGCCATATCAATTGCATTTTTGATGATATTGGGTTTGGAAATAACAATTGATCAAAAGGCAATCGTTACACTGATAGGCCTGATATCGATAAGTACCGGAGTTGGTCTGATATGTATATATAACTCAATATTGCATATTAAAATCCGGGACTACCAGAGTTTTATCAGTGAATTGCGTGAAATTGAAAGAAAAATCGGTTCAACTTTCGACCCGCGGGAACATTAAGGAGTACTCGGTGGCGTCAAACAAGATTTCGATTGAGGTGATTTTTTCATGTTCTATGATTGCCCACTGTGCCACGGGAACGCATCGGGGCTCGTCAAGATGGACATGAAAATTCATGATACTGCAGACATTATCACCATCGACGAAGGTCTTTCTGTGCTCGATGTGATGCAGGATTTGGCCGACATGCCATATGTTCTCCAGAAATGAGTCCGGGGTATCGAATCGGGCTGTCGGCCCGGTGTAAGTAAAGGAGTCTGACAAGCAGGACCTTACCCGGTCAAAGTCTCCTTCTTCAAAAGCCTTGAAATAAGTCTCAATAATGCGAGCAGATTCTGCGGCAGCCATTTATTTATTCTCATTATCACTATAGGCGATAAAAGCATAGCAAGAATGGAGATTTCAGAAAACTCTCAAACTGTGAGCTGGGTCTGAATTGCACTATTCCGCAAGTATATGTATTTTCTGCTGAATTTCAGCAGCAGCTGGGGACTGGTGAGGATGTTACGCTCATCATGTGGACTGGGTTACAGCTTGCATTGGGAACGAGAGACCGTTCCTCGAATCGTTGAAGAAAAGCCGCTTATAGCCGGCAACGGACGTGGCAGAATATAAAGAGGTACCGCCTGGTACCCGGGTACTCGAAGTAAATTGTGGAAGATTACTCGTCCCGGTATTCTTCATCCTCCTCGGTAATCGGGCGTTCCAGCCATTTATACAATTCATTCATATCGAGTTCATGCTGTGATAGATCATGACTAAATACGGAAATGTCGTACTCATTCCTAGTCTCATTCTGAATCATCATGTCACCCCGGTTATACGTCTAACATTAATAACTATAGGTATCTAATTATTCAGGCTCAATATGACATTTGGATTACTATAGCTACCCTTTATAGGTATGGCAAAGAAAAATCGCACTCTATTCAGTTGTTTATTTTTCAATATCAAACTATGGTAAATACCGAGTCAATTATGTGACTGATATGTTGCATTTTGGTGATAATGTAATTATTTGTTTTTTCAACGGTATTTAATATCCTTAGGCCGAATTCCGATTCCACATGGTTATAATGCCGCATATAAGTTAGAAATCGCTGATATCCACATATGTTGACCACTAAAAATAAACATTCCCTCTTGCTGCGTTTGGGGGTTGCCATGGCGACGATCGTTCTCCTCGCTGTGGTTGGGATGATCAGCTCGGTGTTTATGGCAGACACCTCCGAAGGGTTTGCCGCCGCCATCAACCAGGCGGGTACACTGCGAATGCAGAGCTACCGTATATCCAGTAGCCTGGTTCAGCAAAGTAAAACCGGCACGAAAGAAGCCGCCCATGTGACCCAGCACCTGGTGGCTGAATTTGAACAGCGACTCTACAGCCCCCGTATCCACAACGTCCTTTCCAAAGAAGTTTCACCTCAGGTCCAGAAAACCTATCGCACTGTCGAGGAGGAATGGGAAAAGTATATGCAACCCATTATGGGTGAATATGTGGGTCGTGCCCTGGGTGGTGAGGTGGATACTGCAAGAGATGGGCGGCTGCAGGAACTCAAACTGGCCTACCTTGGACGGGTTGATGCCTTTGTGGATCTGATTCACGCTTTTGTGCGCGCTTTGGAGGAAGAGGCCGAGCAAAAAATTCAAGAGCTCCGTTTCGTCCAGATCGTGGTTTTAATTTTCACCTTGATTGTCGTTGTGATTATTCTGTTTTTTGTACAAAAAGAGGTACTTGTTCCACTGCGAGATCTACTGGCGTTTGCCAAGGCGGTTCGTCACGGTGATTTCTCCATACGCAGCCATCCACGTCGCGAGGATGAGCTCGGCCAACTCGGTTATGCCTTTAACTTGATGGCAGAAGATCTTTCAAAGACCTACGCTGACCTGGAAAAGCGGGTAGAAGAAAAAACCTCTGATCTGGAACAAAGTAACCGCTCCCTGGAACTCCTCTATTCCATCGCAAAGCAATTGGGCGAAAACCCGATCACGGAAGCATCACTGGACAGTTTGATAGGTGATATCCAGAAACTTATCGGCATCCAGGGTGGGGCCGTGTGCCTGGGCGTGCCCGGTGATGAGCAGGCATTCCGGATGGCAATGACCATGGGGGAGCAGGCGAGAACCGGTTCAGAATGTGAAATGCCCAATTGCCTGCGCTGCCTCGGCGAGGGTGATCCTCATACCTTTACCGTTGAAAGCATTGACGGCATCATGGAGGGACGCTATTCGGTCCCGATTCGGGATCAGTCACAACAATACGGTATTTTGTTGGTGGGTTTACCTGCCGGGATGGAGCTGGAAGAATGGCAACGCCGGCTGCTTGAAACCGTGGCCAGTCATATCGCCATGGCATTAAACCGCAGCCGTCAATTGTCACGTAACCGCATGTTGTCCTTACTGGAAGAGCGGAGTGTCATCGCGCGCGAATTGCATGATTCACTGGCGCAATCACTATCCTACCTGAAAATCCAGGTCAGCCGCCTGGAAAAAACGCTTAACTTAACCGATGATGACAAAGTCTATGAAATCACGCATAAACTCCGTGATGGATTGAACAGCGCCTATCGTGAATTGCGTGAACTACTGACGACGTTTCGCCTGGGCATGAGCGAAGAAGGCCTGTCCAGAGCGATAGAAGATACGGTGCGTGAGTTTAATGCCCGTGGCGAAATTGAAATTGAACTGGATAATCGAATTGCCAACTGTATATTCAGTCCCAACGAAGAAATCCATACCATACAGATTGTACGCGAAGCGCTGTCTAATATTGTGCGCCATGCTCAAGCCACCAAAGCCAATGTTTCGTTACATTGTGACCTGGATGGGAAAGTGACAATAATCATTGAGGACAATGGCGTTGGTATGCCGGATGTCAGTCAACTGGAACATCACTATGGTTTACCAATTATGCGGGAACGGGCACAGGGACTTGACGGCCTCCTGCATATTGGTCCATCCACCCTTGGCGGTACAGCGGTCGAACTTACCTTCCAGGCATCGCCATCATCACTTGCATAATATATAAAGAATGAATATGACTGATAACGCTACCCAGACAATCATTACCATTGACGATCATCCCTTGTTTCGCAAGGGGCTCGCGGATTTAATCGACATGGATGATAGTCTGGCATTAATCGGTGAGGCAGCCAGTGGTGAAGAAGGATTGGCACTGGCCGTTGAACTGGAGCCTGATCTGGTACTGCTGGACATCAATATGAAAGGCATGGATGGCCTGGAAACATTACGCGCCTTGAAGGCCGCTGATCTGGATTCACGCGTAATGATGTTAACGGTCTCGGATAATGAAACAGATGTGCTGGCAGCCATACGCGCCGGTGCTGA
>CBDUOW010000149.1:0-4645 GCA_965368945.1 uncultured Gammaproteobacteria bacterium | reverse complement strand
TGCCCGGGAAAAAGACGGCTATAAAAAAGCATAGCCTGTTAAATATTATATTGGTTACAGCAGGCTTTATCCTCTCCCCACTGACATGGTGGAATGATCTGCTGATCAATATTCCGCTGGCGTATTTTTTCTCACTCCCGTTTTCACTTCTAGATGAAACTCTGTTTTTACCCAGTTTTATCGTTGGCTATTGGCTAACCAACTTGCTGGGTTTCTTGCTGATGCACTGGGGTGGTGAAGGGCTGATCTATAAAAAAAGAACGACGATCAGTATTAAACGCAGTTTATACATATCGCTGATTTATTCGATTATTGTCATTATGCTGGTGTTACTCGGCTGGCTTGAATCTCCTACAGAATATCTTCAGTCTATGAACCAATAAGGTTGATGTATGTATCAAATTACCATCACAACACGTGAACCGTCTTCCCCGGCCTATAAGCCTGTAGAAGTTGTCGAGCGTAAAGGTATCGGCCATCCTGATACTATTTGTGATGCCCTGGCGGAAGAATTGAGTCGCGCATTATGCCGCTTTTATCTCGATAAGTTCGGCATCGTCATGCACCACAACGTGGATAAAGTCCTGCTCCGGGGTGGGACTTCACAACCCCGCTTTAGTGGTGGCGTGGTTACCGCTCCGATTGAACTATTTATGGCAGGACGGGCAACGTGTGAATACAAGGGGATTACCGTTCCCATAGAGGAATTGATCAGAGAGAGTTGTGTCCAGTGGTTACAGTCCCATTTCCATGTCCTGGATCCGCTACAGCATATCAAGTTGCATAGTCTGATTCGACCCGGTTCCGTTGACCTGGTTGAACTCTATCTGCGCCAGGAGCAAACCGGCATCGCCCTGGCGAATGACACCTCTTGCGGGGTGGGTTACGCGCCACTGAGTGAACTGGAACGGGTTGTTTTACAGGTAGAGAAATCATTGAATTCAGCAGACACAAAATCAGCTCATCCGGAAATCGGTGAAGACATCAAAGTGATGGGCGTTCGCAAACAGGAGACACTCGAGCTGACCGTTGCCTGTGCCTTTATCGATCGGTATATCAAGAATGTCGACGACTATGTACAGAAGCGAGCTACACTTATCGCCCTGGTGGAACAGGCCGTCAGGGTGGAGTCAAGTATGCCAGTGCATATCAACGTCAATGCCGCTGATGACATTGACCAGGGCAGCCTGTATCTGACCGTAACAGGTACTTCTGCGGAAAGCGGAGATGATGGCGAAGTGGGTCGCGGTAACCGCGTTAATGGCCTCATTGCGCCTTACCGCCCGATGAACATGGAAGCCGCCGCGGGGAAAAATCCCGTCACGCATGTGGGCAAACTGTATAACATTGTCGCCCAACGAATTGCCGAGACCCTGATCCAGGAATTGGAAGAAGTCCAGGAAGCCTATTGTTATTTGGTAAGTCGGATTGGCAGCCCCATCACAGAACCGCAGGTTGCCGATCTGCAACTGGTTATGCAAGACGGTCTCGCGATCGATGTTGTCAGATCACGCGCGGAAGAGGTTGTGTATGATCAACTGGCCGATATCGCGCGGATCCGACAGGAACTGATCGATGGCGCATTAACAGTTTACTGATACCATAAAAATCACTCAGTCATCATGACTGAAATGCCCGTGCCGCACGCCCTTGAGCAACGTATGGAAGGCATCGCCATTGACATGCACCAGGTCTTCATGGTCACCGGCTTCAAAATAAACATTGGCGAGGGAGGTTAAGCGCTCATCCATGAATGTTTCCAGGTCATAAGCTGGTCCCAGAGGGGGTATAGCGCCTGGGGCGCAATCCGGAAACAGCTTTGTCGCATCAGATTCCGCTGCCAGCACAAAATCGCGATCCGCCTCCTGTTGTAATGCCTCCAGTTTCAACCAGTGACTGGCCGGAATCACGACCATCGCATAGCCTTGCTCGTCTTTAACAATGACCGCCTTGGCGATATGATCATCTGCAATATGCGCGGCTTTTGCAGTATCGTGACTGCAATAAGTCGTTGGATGCGGTACCAATTCATAGTCCACCCGGTGTTGGATTAAATAGCGTTCAATTGTTGCTGATATCACCATCACACTTCTCCCTAATTCGTTAATCTTGTTACCAACCGGATATATCAGTATGGCATTAACTTATATCCATTTCATTAAAGCGAATAAGCAATCCTGTTAGCCCATCGTGACCTTGAGCAATTTGTGTACTTCGTGCAAGGAACGGGTATTGAGAACATCCTGTTTTTCCAACCAGCCACGCCGCGCCTGGTGAATGCCACCTTCCAGCAGATCAAAGCCATTGGTTGAGTGGCTGTCGCTATTGATGCTGATCAATACGCCCTGCTCCTTTGCCAGTTGGCAATAGGTGTCGATCAGATCCAACCGTTGGGGTTGACTATTTAATTCCAGGTAACAGCCGCGTTTCCGTGCTTCTTCAATAATCCGCGGCATATCCACTTCGTAAGGTTCACGCTCTTCGAGAAGCCGGCCACTCGGATGCGCCAGGATGGAAAAGTATCTGGAATTCATGGCACGCAGGATTCGCGTGGTCTGTTTACTGCGGGATAAACGGAACTTGGTGTGCACTGCCCCGATGACCAGATCCAGTTGTGACAGGATACTATCCGGCAAATCCAGGCTACCGTCATCCAGAATATCCACCTCAATCCCTTTAAGGATAGTAATACCAGTTAACTTACTGTTTAACTTGTCGATCTGCTCAAGCTGTTGTTGCAGGCGTTTTTTATCCAGGCCGTGCACCACCGTCAGGCGTTGAGAATGATCGGTGATGGCCAGGTATTTAAGACCCGCCTGCTTGGCCGCCAGTGCCATTTCCTCAATAGTCGCATTGCCATCCGTTGCCCTGGTATGGACATGCAGATCCCCTTGTAAATCTTCCCGCGTAATCAAGTTGGGTAATTTTGTCGCTTGCGCCGCCTCGATTTCACCCCGGCCTTCACGCAGCTCGGGTGGAATAAAGGGCAATCCCACGGCCTTGAATACGGAAGCTTCGGTTTTACCGGCAATGCTTTGCTCACCTTTGAATACACCATACTCATTGATCTTCAGGCCACGTTGCTGGCCGAGCCGTCGCACCTGAATATTATGGGCCTTGCTGCCGGTAAAATAATGCAATGCCGAACCAAAGCTAAGCTGCTCGACCACCCGGAGATCAACTTGCAGGCCATTACGCAGGAACACCGTCGCCCGGGTTGTACCTTTGGACACGATCTCGACGACTTCATCATAGGCCACGAATTTTTGCATCACCGGACTATTGGCTTTGGCGCTGACCAGAATATCGAGATCCCCCACCGTTTCCTTGCCGCGGCGATAACTGCCCGCCACCACCACGTCATTGACGCCGGCGATCGCCTGCAGGTATTGCACCAAAGGTTCGGCATATTGCCGCGCTACATTGCGCAAAAAGCGTTTTTCCAGACTGCGGTGAGCACCCACTGCATCCAGAATCCGTTGTTCGGTCTTGGCACCAAAGCCCGGCAAGGCTGACAATTTACCGCGGCGGGCGGCGGTTTCCAGTTGCTTCAGGGTTTTGATATGCAGATCCTGGTACAGGACTTTGACACGCTTGGGCCCCAGTCCCGGAATTTTGAGCAATGCCTCCAGACTGGCAGGCACCTCTTTGTGTAACTTGTCTAACGCTTTGGCATGACCGGTAGCCAGGATTTCTTCTATCTTGGCGGCCAGGTCCTTACCAATCGCGGGCAGGCGGGTGAGATCCTCGCCATCCGCAAGCATTTCCTGCAGTTCACGACCCAGGCCTCGTATGGTTCGCGCCGCATTCCGATAGGCCCGTACCCGAAAGGGATTGGCATCTTCGATCTCCAGCAGATCCGCCATTTCATCAAAGATAGTCGCTATGTCTTCGTTGTGTACCGGCATGGGACAGTTCACCCTCTTCTGTCTCTTCTAATAATAGTGCGAATTACTCAGGGTGTTGGCGCAAACTTTTCGCCGCGCCTACACTTGATAAGAGGATGAGTCATGATGAATACAACCCCGCCTGCAAACTCATCGACCGTTGGCCAAGGTAACTCTTTCCTGCCGGCCTATCACGCCTTGTTACAAACGGGTGAGTTGGCGCATCGCGCCCAACAAGCTTACCAGCATCTGGAAGACTGCGATCTTTGCGCCCGCTATTGTCATATGAATCGCCGCCAGACCATCAAGGGCGCGGTGTGCCGTACCGGTGAACGTGCCATCGTCAACAGTTTCGGCCCCCATCACGGTGAAGAAGACCCGCTACGGGGCTGGAACGGTTCCGGCACCATCTTTTTCAGCTGGTGCAGCCTGCGATGCGTGTTCTGCCAGAACTGGGAGATCAGCCAGAAAGGCATGGGCCGAGAGGTCGAACCGGCACAACTGGCCGAGATGATGCTGCAACTTCAATCCCAGGGGTGTCATAACATCAATTTCGTCACGCCCAGTCACGTGGTGGCACAAATCATTGCCGCAGTAGATATCGCCGCGCAACAGGGCCTGAAGGTGCCCCTCGTATATAACACCGGTGGCTATGACAGCCCCGACGCCCTCGCCCTCCTCGATGGCATTATCGATATCTACATGCCCGATATGAAATACGGTGATTCCCGCCTGGCGCGTCAGTATTCCAAGGTACG
>CBDUOW010000148.1:0-4740 GCA_965368945.1 uncultured Gammaproteobacteria bacterium | reverse complement strand
AAATAAGCCAAACTGGCTCAACAAAAAGGCGGCTGGATGCCGCCTTTTTTCTTGCCTGTAACCTTACTCTTGAATTTTCTCCCTTGATCTAAATCAATGACCAACCCCGGTCACAACCCTACAGTAGGCACCACATGAAATTAGGATACTGGAGAACCATTCAATGAGGTTACTTTCGACTGACAAGGCATTGCGTGTACGCAGCCTGTTAAGACTTAACATTCTTTTTGCTTTTATCGTTTTTGCACTTTCCGTCTATTTAATCCTGACAGGAGATTACAGTTCAATTCAGGAACGCAAGGCTACTGAGCCTGTTTATAATTTCATCGCGATCGGTAGCCTGGTCTATATGGCGGCCGCCTGGATCAGCTGCGTAATGAGTAAGCCTTTCTGGTTTCCCACTAAATCCAACAATCACTAGGCTGACACATATCATAATGGGTCGGAGTTGATTTTTAACATGCTCCGGGCCTTATTATTTTTTAAGAAAATTAATATTCTAGTGACCCAATCGCACATAGGGGTCCTGGCGATAATACAATCTTAGTTGATCAAAAATGTCTTTATAGTATTCTCGCAGGATATCCGGCCGTTCAAAAAACACTTCACTGAAAACGGCGAAATATTCCGCCGGTGAACTGGCGCCGTAACAATTAATACCATTCGACTCCCCATCACCACACTTTTGTTGAAAATCAGCATAACCCGCTGTGAATGCCCTGACCCATGCTGATGGATCCATCCCGCTATGTAACGGTGGATAACCATTCGCTTCACCATTTTGCATATCAAGCTTATGGGCGAATTCGTGAATTACCAGGTTTTGGCCGTCAATAATCCCCGCCTGCTCGGTTTCATCCCACGCGAGTATCACCGGACCACGTTGCCAGGATTCGCCGGCCAGATTTGATTCCACGTGATGGACTACGCCATTTTCATCGGTGACTGCACGCTTTGGGTAAAACGTCGCGGGATAGACAATCACCGAGACCCAGCCATCATAATCTTCCAATCCGAGGTTTAATATGGGCAAGCAGGCTTGTAGTGCAATGATTAATCCCATGGCTTGTGTGATTTCCAGGCCATGGGCACCCTCAAGTGTTTTTCTATGCAAAAACAGGATGGCTAATTCTCGCAGCCTTTGTTGTTCTTCCTCCTTTAAGCCTTTAAGTATTGGCAGCCTGGCATAGGCCTCATCCCATTGCGATGGTGTTATGGTGGAACGTTGGATAATGCGCCGGTTTAACCAGCTACGAAGGAAGCTAAACATAACGTTTCAAGGCAAGTCGAAGATAATACCTGAGCCGATCGAATGTAGATCCTGGCTTAATCGCTACTTCAGAATACTACCAATCATAGTACCGATGAACGTGGCAATGACATAGCCGAGGGAGCCACAGATGACCGCAGGTAACATGAGATTGTTCCAGCGGCGTGCCGCAGCCATGGCAATAGAGGTTACCGGATTTCCCAAACTGGCATTTGAGGCAATCACGATATCCGGCAGGCTGAGCTTCATGAACTTACCGCCAACCACAATAAACAGCAGGTGAACCAGGAAAATAATACCGGCATAGACAAACAACAGAGGTCCCGCATCCAGCATGTTCCCCACATGCGCACTGGCGCCAATGGTGGCAAACAATAATTGCATAATCACCATGCCCAGTTCATTGGTACTTTCCAGTTTGACCATGGTGTTTGGCATTGCAGAGGTCAGCAATACAGCCAGGGCAGTGATAATCAGAATGGCCATGCCGGGCCAGCCAAGCCAGGCCGATAACTGAAAACTGACAGCACACAATGCAGCGCTTAACGCAAGTGCCATGGTCAGGGATGGCAGGCTGTGGCGGCCACCTCGTTGGGTTTCACGCAGTAATACCTGTTCGGTATTGCCGAACCGATTGGGTTCAGTACGTTCAACGAAATAGCGGCGTAATTTGTACAACGATGGCAGGGTAAATAAGACCAGCAAATACACAATCATCATCAGGTTGATGGCGGCCACACCAGCGCCTAACACACTGGAGGTTTGCATATCCAATGCTTTTGCCGTGCTGTAGTAATTGAGCGTATCACCAATATAATTTGCACTGAACATGCCCGCTATTTGCCAGTCAACACCGCCCATCGGTACCAGCAAATAGGCGACAAAGGTCCCCACAATGACTCCGACCACGCCCAATGCGAATGCAATCAGTGTGGCGCCACTCTCACGCAATATCCGCATTAGGTTGGTTTGAAACAATAACAGCGGGATCGCCAAAGGCACCAGGTAGTTCCATATCTGACTGTAAACCGGCGAGGCGGTAGGAATAACACCCAGATTGGAGAGCGTGAAAGTAATCAGCAGGGTCACCACTGCCGCTGAATATCGTGCCCCGATGCGGGTCCTTTGTGACCAGAAACCCAGCAGTGCGGCTATCAGCAGGATAGTCCATAACTCCCAGGTTTGATCGGCTGCAATTATCGAATTCATATTATTCTTCTATATATTGTTTTTGATTATATTCACTATAGCCTGATTTATTCTAATTTATAGTCACATATTACCACTCTGTCATACTCGCAGTTTACGAGAAGCTGATTCTGTGACTCATTTATACTATAAAAGTCTTCTCTACCGAAAACGACGATTACTTTTATTTTGAACTAATCTGTGTTTGTTTGTATCTTATTATGCAGAAACAGACAGGCTTTCAACTATATGAACATTTGTAGAACCAATATTCGCTTGACCCATTTCAGTCCTTTCATGCTGTTTCTGGTTTTTGGCCTGCTGTTTTCTCCCCTACTTTGGGCGAATACCCTCCATCATGATCTGCAAGTGAAGCTGGAACCTGCTCAGGCACGGATTACTGTTAGCGATCAAATCCAACTGCCGAAGGACACAACGAACAGTATTGAATTTTCTCTGCGTAGCAGTATGGCCGTCACCACCCAGGACGCCAAACTCGAAACGATGGGCAAGTCTGATCTCGGCCGGTTACAACACTACCGACTTACCAATCTACCAAAGAGCCGCAAGGTAAAACTTAACTACCACGGAAAGATAATAACTGACAAGTCTCAGGATCAATTCGGGATGCCTGAATATACCCTGTCACAAGATGGCATTTATCTAGATAGTGCCAGTACCTGGTTCCCTCAGTTCAAAGCCCACCCCTGGATGACGTTTAACCTGCAGGTAGAGGCGCCACCGGGCTGGGAAATCATCAGTCAGGGCAAGCGTGAGACCATAAACGGTGCTTTTCGTTTTGCCATGCCTCATCCACAGGATGAAATCTATCTGCTCGGGGGGCCGTTTACCCGTTACCAACAAATACAGGACAACATCGAACTGGTGATATACCTGCGTGAGGCAGATGCAAAGCTGGCCCAGAATTATCTGCAGGCCAGCGCTAAATATGTTCGATTTTACAGTGATCTCATCGGTCCCTATCCCTATGCCAAGTTTGCAGTGGTAGAGAACCGTTGGCAGACCGGCTATGGCATGCCCTCTTTCACGTTACTCGGTTCCCGTGTCATTCGCCTGCCTTTCATTCTGTACACTTCGCTGCCGCATGAAATCGTCCACAACTGGTGGGGTAACGGTGTCTATATCGATTACACGGACGGTAACTGGAGTGAAGGTTTGACTGCTTACCTGTCAGATCACCTGGACAGCGAGCAGCGAGGCCAGGGTGCCGCCTACCGGCGCAAGGCTCTCGAACGCTATGCGAATTTCGCCGCCCAGGGGCGCGATTTCCCCCTTTCCCAATTCCGATCACGGCATAGCGATGCCAGTCAGGCCGTGGGTTACAGCAAATCACTGATGCTGTTTCACATGATGCGACAACAGGTCGGAGATGAAGCCTTCAATCAGCGTATCAAGCGGCTCTGGAAACGATACCAGTTTCAGACAGCCAGCTACCGGGATGTTATCCGGACTCTGCACGAGGGTGAAAAGGAGGTTTACGAGGCCTTTATAGCGCAATGGCTAAACCGAACCGGTGCCCCCGAATTGTCACTGGGAAAGGTGCGAGTATACCAAAGCGCGAGGGGTTATCGCTTGAAATTGGAAGTGCACCAGGAACAGACAGCACCACCGTACACCTTGCAAGTTCCGGTTCAGATCAAGCTTGCAGGTGTCAAAGTTCCATCTGTTAAAATCATTAACTTAACGGGTCGACGCAATGTTATCAGCCTGGACTTTGCCCAGCGTCCGCAAGCTGTCACACTGGACCCGAACTATGACGTCTTTCGCTTGCTGGATCCCGCTGAAACTCCAAGTTCATTAGGTCGCCTGTTTGGCAGCAGGAAACAGCTGTTAGTGTTACCTACTCGGGTGAACCCGGCACAAAGAATTGCCTGGCAACAGTTAGCGACCGCCTGGTCCAAACGTTACGGCAATATCGAGGTTATCGACGATAGCGAGTTATCGCAGTTACCGGCGGATTCGGCCGTGTGGTTACTGGGATGGCAAAACAAGTTGTTAACGACGACTGAACAGCGATTTAACTCTGCAAAACAACAACTGCAACCAATGGCAGCAATAATCAATGATCAGAAACTGAATGCCGCCGACAATGCGGTGGTACTGCTGGATCCGGACAACAGTCGGTCACCATTAGGCTTTATTGGCGCAGAACACCCGGATACGATTACCCTGCTGGCACGTAAGCTACCGCATTACAGTACTTATGGGCTGTTAGCCTTTGAACTCCCAACGGTCAATAATATCATCAAGCAATCCCTGCC
>CBDUOW010000147.1:0-4743 GCA_965368945.1 uncultured Gammaproteobacteria bacterium | reverse complement strand
AAGTAAGGCATCCAAGTAAGGGATTAAAAATCTTGTTGAAAGCAAAGCGGATGCCTGATTGCAGCAAGCACAGGAGAGTAGCGATATGCGTAGAATCCTGGATCAACCGGGAAACATCTCCCAGTGGCAAGCCCTGGTGGCGGAAGCCGAGGCACTCTCGGGTGTCCAGCTGGGTGAGGAGCTGGAAAGTTACCTGGTGTTTACCTTGATGCGTTACCTGCGTCGACCGGAAATGGCGCAACGGATATTGGCGCTCGATTTTCTGGAGGCGTTTCAACGTTCTCACCCACAGCGAAATGAAGCGCTACGTGATGTGGGTGATCAATGCCTGCTTTTCTCGGGGTTGTTTCCCCGTCGAGCCGAGCGCCGCCGTGTGCGGGTCAGCTACTACGTCAAGCTGGGGCGAAGCGCATACCAGACTCTGGCCGATAGCCTGAGCAAAACCACCGACCTGTTCGCGCTCCTGGCCGAGGAATTTATAGCCGCGATGGATACACTGCAGGCGATTCGTGTGCTCGGCCAGCAAACCACAGGGCTTTTACCGGTGCAGGCGTATGAGCTCTGGCAGGATACGGCCAGCCGACAGGCCTACGCCGAACTGGTACGCCAGACCGGGGGGCAGCCGGTGCTGGTTTCCCGCACAAAAAAACCGACTTGTCACTGATTTTGATCTAAGCGACTCACCCGGCATGTCCTCGCCGGATGGGATTTGCTATCCTTGGGGTTTTTCACCCCACAGTTTTGATTTCCGGTCGTAAATTTCATGTCTACGCAAGCTAAAGCGGTGTCGCTTATTTCCGGGGGCCTGGATTCGATGTTGGCCACCCGGGCCATCATGGAACAGGGTGTCCATGTGGAAGGTATTAATTTCTTCACCGGTTTTTGCGTTGAAGGGCACACCCATGCCATTCGCAACAAGGATCGCCAAAAGCCCAAGCGCAACAATGCCTTGTGGGTGGCGGAACAACTGGGTATCAAGCTGCACATCGTGGATGTGATTGAAGAGTATAAAGACGTACTACTGAATCCCCGGCATGGTTATGGTCAGAACATGAACCCTTGTCTTGATTGCAAGGGATTCATGGTGCGCAAGGCCTGTGAATGGATTCAGCAAAACGGCTTTGATTTTATCATCACCGGTGAGGTGATAGGACAGCGCCCGATGTCGCAGCGCAAGGACACCATGCCGGTAGTGCAGCGCGAATCCGGTGCCGGAGACTTGCTATTGCGCCCCTTGTGCGCCAAATACCTTCCCCCCACCCTGCCGGAGCGTGAGGGCTGGGTGAATCGAGAGAAGTTGTTTGGTTTTAATGGCCGATCGCGCAAACCGCAAATGGCCCTTGCGAAACAATATGGATTTACCGACTATGCCACCCCGGCAGGAGGTTGTTGCTTTCTCACCGACAAGGCTTATTCGGAAAAACTGGTCGATATGTGGCAGCACCGCTCAAGCCGGGATTACCAGCTGGATGACATCATGTTACTGAAGGTGGGGCGACATTTGCGCCCTCGCCCTCACTTCAAGATGATAATTTCCCGTGAGGAAGGTGAAGGTAAGTTCCTTGAAGGTTACCGGAAACAATTCCTCCATTTGCGCACCCACAGTCATGCCGGCCCGCTGGTGCTGATTGATGGTGAAGTGAGTGACGACGACATTCAGCTGGCCGCCCGGATTGCCGCCCGCTACGGTCAAGGACGCGATGCCGACCAGGTTGAAATTGAAGTGATCACCCCCGATGAGCAGCACCAGATGTTACAGGTTCGACCTTTGGCGCAAGACGAGATTGCTCCCGAATGGCGCGTATAGACAGGGAACTGGATGCCCGGCGATTGCTGTGTCCGTTGCCGGTAATTCGAGCCCAGGATGCCATTGCTGATATGCAGTCCGGTGATCGCTTGCGTGTGGTGGCGACGGACCCTGGGGTAAAGAATGATATCCCTGCCTGGTGCCGGATTAACGGCCACAGGGTCGAAAGCATGGATGAGCAGGACGATGAAATCGTGATTACTATTGAGGTAGAAGGACTTGGCACACCTGCATTCACCGATAACTGAGCCGCAAAGCGGCAAGAAAAATCCCCGCTACCGGGAGACGATCAAGGTTACCCTGATCGGCTCGGTCGTCGATTTGCTATTGGGTGTGTTCAAGATCCAGTTTGGCTTTCTGTCCCAGTCCCAGGCGCTGATCGCTGACGGCATCCACTCGCTCTCTGATTTGGCGACGGATGCGATAGTGCTGTATGCCGCCAAGCATTCGCATACCGAAGCGGATGAGGAGCACCCGTACGGGCACGGCCGGTTTGAGACCGTGGCCACGGTAGGTCTGGGAATCGCCCTTCTGGTTGTCGCCATTGGTATCAGCATCGACGCCACCCTGCGCCTGTTCAACCCGGAAAAACTGTTAATCCCGAGCATGGGGGCATTGATCGTCGCCGCGATATCAATTGTTTCCAAGGAAGCGATTTACCACTACACCATGCACGTGGCACGTAAGTACAAGTCCAACATGTTACGCGCCAACGCCTGGCATAGTCGTACTGACGCCATTTCCTCCGTGGTGGTACTGGTGGGTGTGGCCGGCAGTATGGCGGGATTGTGGTATCTCGATGCGATTGCCGCCATTGGGGTGGGCTTAATGATCGCCAAGATCGGTTGGGATCTCGCCTGGCACAGTATTCGTGAGCTGGTTGATACCGGCCTGGATGCGGAGCGGGTTGAAGCAATTCGCGAAATCATTCTGGCAGTTGATGGCGTCGTATCATTACATATTCTGCGTACTCGCCGGATGGCCGGGGAAGCGTTGGTGGATGTTCACATCCAGGTTGCACCACACATCAGCGTCTCAGAAGGCCATTATGTCAGTGAAACAGTTCGGGCGCGGATAATAAAAGAAATTGAAGAAGTGACGGATGTCATGGTACACATAGACCCCGAAAATGATGAGGTCACTCCACCCAACACGGGATTGCCATTACGCCGCAAACTGATGGCGCAGCTGGAAGACCAATGGCGGGGGCTGGAAGCGGCTAGCCGTATTGAAGAAGTTACACTGCATTATCTGGAAGGCCAGATTCAGGTTGAGTTGAAACTGCCTCTCGCCATATTGGAGGGTAATGCCCAGGTGAGTCGCGATGCACTGCAGGCACAATTCAATACCGTGGCGGAAAAGCTGGATGATGTTTCCGCTATTACGCTCAGTTATTGGTAATGCACCATCATGGTATGCAGCATAATACCAATGCGCTATAATAGTGCGTCGCTGATTGGTCCTTGATGGGGGGCTTCAGAAAAACCATTTAGAATCGTCTGCCTGGCAGGTGGCATAGATCATGCAGCAGCAGGGCACATGCTTTTATGAGCTAACCATTTTTTCATATTTTGGAGAAGAGTAATGTCTGACAATGTCTTAAAAATGATTAAGGATAACGGCGTCAAGTTTGTTGACTTCCGTTTTACCGACACCCGGGGAAAAGAACAGCACGTAACCATACCGACCCATCAGGCTGATGCCGACCTGTTTACTGAAGGCAAGATGTTTGATGGCTCTTCCATCTCCGGCTGGAAGGGGATTAATGAATCCGACATGATTTTGTTGCCGGAAGCCGATTCCGCCGTGATGGATCCCTTTACCGATGAACCTACCCTGATTCTGACCTGTGACATTCTGGAACCGGCCACAGGCCAGGGCTATGAGCGAGATCCCCGTTCCCTGGCAAAACGCGCTGAAGCTTATCTGGTGTCGACAGGCATTGCTGACACCGCCTACTTTGGTCCGGAACCGGAATTCTTTGTGCTGGACGACGTGCGCTGGGGCGCTGACATGAGCGGTGCCTTCTACAAGGTGGATTCGGAAGAAGCCGAGTGGAACTCAGAACGGGTTTATGAAGACGGTAACATCGGTCATCGTCCCGGGATGAAGGGGGGTTACTTCCCGGTCCCGCCGGTGGATTCCCTGAATGACATGCGTGGTGCCATGTGTCTGGCCATGGAAGAAATGGGCGTGATCACCGAAGTGCATCACCACGAAGTGGCGACCGCCGGTCAATGTGAGATCGGTACCCTGTTCAATACCCTGGTCAAACGTGCTGACTGGAACCAGATCCTGAAATACTGTGTGCACAATGTGGCACACATCTATGGCAAGACCGCGACCTTCATGCCCAAGCCGCTGGTGGGTGATAATGGTAGTGGTATGCATGTACATATGTCGCTGGCCAAAGACGGACAAAACCTGTTCTCTGGTGATGGCTACGGTGGTCTGTCTGAAACCGCGCTGTACTATATCGGCGGTGTCATCAAGCACGCACGTGCCCTGAATGCCTTTACCAACGCGTCAACCAACTCTTACAAGCGTCTGGTTCCCGGCTTTGAAGCGCCGGTCATGCTGGCCTACTCGGCGCGTAACCGTTCCGCCTCCATCCGTATTCCGTACGTATCCAACCCGAAGGGCCGTCGTATCGAAGTACGCTTCCCGGATCCAACCGCCAACCCTTACCTGGCGTTTTCGGCATTGCTGATGGCTGGTCTAGACGGTATTCAAAACAAGATCCATCCGGGCGAAGCCATGGACAAGGACCTGTATGATTTGCCGGCGGAAGAAGCCAAGGCGATCCCGACCGTATGTCACAGCCTCGACATGGCGCTGGACGCGGTGGATCAGGACCGTGCCTTCTTGACCGCTGGCGGTGTGTTTACTGATGATGTGATTGACGCGTATATCGCACTGAAAATGGATGAAGTCAC
>CBDUOW010000146.1:0-4773 GCA_965368945.1 uncultured Gammaproteobacteria bacterium | reverse complement strand
TTTTCAGGTAATGCAGATTATTCTGCAGTCGATTTTTATCCCCTTCACTACCATTTTGCAGTAACACCGGCAGGAGTTTGCCTGGCTTGATGTCCATGCTGGAACGGATCTTACGTACTCCGAGAATAAAATTCTTCACCCAGTCGATTTCTTCCATCGCGATCGGGTCAATGCGATTGTCATCGGCTTGTGGGTAGGGTTGCAACATAATGGTGTCGGTGCTGGGCCGGTTGTTTGCCGTTACCCCGGCCAGAGGTGCAATGCGCTGCCAGATTTCTTCGGTGATAAACGGTAACAGCGGATGGGCCAGGCGCAGCAGGGTTTCCAGCACCCGAATGAGAGTTTGACGCGTACCCCGTTGGGCCTCGGCAGAACTGTCCGGATTGGTCAGCACCGGTTTGGACAATTCCAGATACCAGTCACAGTATTCATTCCAGGTGAACTCATAAATCGCCTGCGCCATGTGATCAAAGCGGTAGGCTTCCATGGCATGACACACGGCTTCTTCCGTTTCCTGCAGGCGGCTAACGATCCAGCGGTCCGCGTTATTCAATTCAACTTCGCCACCGGACTGACCACAATCTTGTCCTTCGGTGTTCATCAATACATAGCGGGCGGCATTCCATAGTTTGTTACAGAAGTTGCGATAACCTTCGATTCGTTCCATGGATAGCACCACGTCGCGGCCGGTGGTGGCCAGCGCAGCGAAGGTAAAGCGCAACGCATCGGTGCCGAAGGGCGGAATACCCTCGGGCATGGTTTTACGGGTGATTTTTTCGATGCGCTCGGCCAGGTGGGGCTGCATCATGCCGCTGGTGCGTTTCCTGACCAGAGACTCCAGCTCAATGCCGTCAATGACATCGATCGGGTCGAGTACATTACCTTTGGATTTGGACATCTTCTGGCCTTCGGCATCGCGCACCAGACCATGGATATAGACCTCGTGGAATGGCACGTCATCCATAAATTTGAGCCCCATCATGATCATGCGGGCAACCCAGAAGAAAATGATATCGAAACCGGTGACCAGCACGTTGGTGGGATAAAAAGACTTGAGCGCTTCGGTTTGTTGTGGCCAGCCCAGGGTGGAGAAGGGCCACAGGGCGGATGAAAACCAGGTGTCCAGCACATCCTCATCCTGCTGCAAGTTTACGCTGTCTCCGAGTTTATGCTGTTCGCGGACTTCCGCTTCCGAACGGCCCACATAAATATTACCTGCCTCGTCATACCAGGCCGGAATTCGGTGTCCCCACCAGATCTGGCGACTAATGCACCAGTCTTCGATATTGCGCATCCATTCGTAATAGGTATTCTTCCAGTTATCCGGCACAAAACGGATCCGGCCATTTTCTACCGCCTCAATGGCCGGTTTGGCCAGGGGTTCGACTTTTACATACCACTGGTCAGTGAGGAAAGGCTCGATTACCGTGCCGGAGCGATCCCCGCGGGGCACCATGAGTTTGTGATCCTTGATTATTTCTAACAGATCTTGTGTTTCCAAATCGGCAATGATTTGTTTGCGGGCCACGTAGCGATCCAGACCAACATATTTTCCGGGGATCAGCGCATCTTCATCGGCTTCATTTTCGCGAATCGCAGCATCAATGGTAAAGATATTGATCAAACCACCATGGGGCAGGTTTTGAATGGCGACATGATCCCGATGACGTTGCCAGACACCGTAGTCATTAAAGTCGTGCGCCGGGGTTATCTTGACGCAGCCGGTACCGAATTCGGGATCGACATACTCATCGGCAATAATAGGGATGCGGCGGCCTGTCAGCGGCAGCTCAACAAATTCACCGAGTAAATGTTTGTAACGTTCATCGCCCGGGTGGATGGCGACTGCCGCATCACCCAGCATGGTTTCGGGGCGGGTGGTAGCGACCACCAGGTTGCCAGTGCCATTGGTCAGCGGATAGCGCATGTGCCAGAGGTGGCCATTTTCCTCCTCTGACAGCACTTCCAGATCAGACACGGCCGTGTGCAGTACCGGATCCCAGTTCACCAGACGCTTGCCACGATAAATCAGGCCTTCTTCATACAGGCGGACGAAGACTTCCTTGACCGCTTCCGACAGGCCGTCATCCATGGTGAAACGTTCCCGGCTCCAGTCAACCGAAGTGCCCATACGACGTAATTGCCGGGTGATGGTCCCACCGGATTCCTGCTTCCACTGCCAGACGCGTTCAATGAAGTTGTCACGCCCCAGGTCATGGCGGTTCTTGTTTTCGGCTTCCAGTTGGCGCTCTACCACCATTTGCGTCGCGATACCGGCATGATCAGTACCCACTTGCCAAAGGGTATTTTCACCCTTCATACGGTGATAGCGAATCAGGGCATCCATGATTGTGTCCTGGAAGGCATGGCCCATGTGCAGGCTGCCAGTCACATTGGGAGGCGGGATCATGATGCAATACGCCTGCTCACCGCCGGTGGGGGCAAAGTAATTACGTTTTTCCCAGGTTTCGTACCAGCGCTGTTCGATGGCGTGGGGGTTGTAAGTCTTATCCACGGAATTGTCGTCGTTTTCTGCAAGGGACCGAGCGGCGATTATACAGGAGATTTCCGCCTCGCCGTAACCCAAGCGCAATGGAGGACATGATAACATTGCGGCTCTCGATAAGCAGGTAACGTGGTTATGTTGAAAACCGATATACGGCTGTTATGGGTGCTTGGTCTCACCTTATTGGTAAAACTGGCAGTCGCCTGGTTTTTGCCCCTGATAGGTGATGAGGCCTATTTTATTGTCTGGGGTAAGCACCCCGATTATGGCTTCTATGATCACACGCCAATGGTGGGGTGGTTCCTGACTGCCATGCTGTCAGTCAGCGACGCGGCCATCTGGCTACGGTTACCACAAATTCTGATCACCAGCTTTATCGGTTGGGCAATATATCTGTTAGTGCGCCGTCAGAATGAAACAGCCGCTGTTATGGTGGCCGTGTTGTACCTGTTGTCACCGGTCAATATCCTGGGGGTGGTGATTACGACGGATACGCCATTACTGCTATGGTCGTTTCTCTCAGGTGTCTGCTTTTATTATGCCCAGCGCGATGACAATCGTTACTGGTACCTGTTAAGTGGCTTATTTCTTGGGTTGGCGTTTTTCTCCAAGTTCTTTGCCGGGCTTCTGGGTATCGCCTATTTCCTTTACCTTCTGTTGTTTGTCCGGCGTGGACTGCGGCCATGGCTCGGGTTGCTCTGGATTATCGCCGGGACCCTGCCGTTCATCGGCCTGAACCTGTGGTGGAACTACAATCATTGCTGGAATAATTACTTATTTAATCTTTACAATCGCACGGCCGGTAATGTCTTCTCCCTTACTCTCAGCCTGAAATATCTGGTACTACTGACGTACCTTGTGACGCCACCGATCGTCTATTACTCCATCAAACAACAACGCGAATTACGCCACAAGCTGGTAACTGATCGGTATGGCGTATTTATTGGTTTGTTCCTGATCCCCTATGGACTGTTTTTATTATTATCCTTCTGGGTGTCCATCGGGCTGCACTGGCTGTTCAGTTTCTATCCTTTCGTTTTCCTCGGCATTGCTGCCATTTTTTCACAACAGCAGTTGCGCCGTAGTTTTTACTTCATGCTGCCGTTTACCTTGCTACATATCGCTCTGTTTGCTTTTCTGGTGGTTGTTTCACCCGGAATATTCAAAAGTAACGAGAACAACTACAAGGATGTGGTCTACAGCATGTATGGTAGGGAGATCGCGCAAAAACTCCAGGCATATCAGCCGGAATTTATCCTGGCAACTGATAGCTATACTGAGTCGGCGCTGCTGTCCTATGCGGCACGTGAGCATATTATTGTGCTTGGCGTGGGCTCTCACCATGCCAGGCAGGACGATATGATTACAGATCTTCGCAACCTGGATGGTAAAAATATTTTGATGCTGAGTTATTCGCCCCAGATAGAAAAATATCAAAAATATTTTGAGTCAGCCGAAAGCAAGCCTTTACCTATAGCTGAGACCACATACCATATGTTGCTGGGGCGAGGTTTCCGGTACCAGGTGTATCGGGAAACTGTGATCGAAGAGATACTGCAGCGTTACTATAACATTCCTGACTTTTTACCCGTTGGGCAATGTAATATGCATGATTGGTATGGCAAACCAGGGTAGTCACTGGTAGTGGAATTACAAGTGAGCTGGTTTTGCTAGTCGAACCAGTCCGGCGCTGAGGGAACCGCGGCAGGTGTATCGATATCTAAGCAAGTCAGTCTATATCAGTTTGTACCAGCTGGTCCTTTAATTTCTGAATTTCTTCGTTCAGGGTATTGTTGATTTCCGTTTCAATGTCGACGACCGCGTGCATCAGGGCATTGCGTAGTTTTTCTTCAAGCTGTGCCTGTAACTGATCGATATAGGCAAGGATTTCATCGGTACTGTGGCCAGGAGACTGCAGGGATTCTGGTAATTCGGTCGGGATTTCTTCTTCGGGCTCCAGAAAACTCTCCAGCACGGGCACATCATCCAGTAGTGGTAGCTCTTCATCTTCTGTGGCGGCAGCGATTGTCTCGACAATGTCATCCAATACCGGTACTACAGGTTCACTGGAAACAGAGGGGCGGATAATACCCTGTTTTTTCATATCTGGCGTTTTGGCCTTCCTTAAACTCTCGCGTGCAGCGGATAATTTATTTTCACTTTTCTCCAACAGCCCCTTGATGGACTCCAGTGCATTAAGCAGGTCCGGGCTATCGTTATTGTCAGTGTCCTTAGGCATGAGTGCTATTGGTTCAGGTTATGGGTAT
>CBDUOW010000145.1:0-4791 GCA_965368945.1 uncultured Gammaproteobacteria bacterium | reverse complement strand
GAAAATCTATACTGGATTACCCTGATAGCGGTAATCGTCTCATCGGCTTCTGGTGTTCTGAAGGCGGGCTTCAAGCAGTTTGATCTGTTTGGTGTGATTATGATTGCCATTGCGACCGGGCTTGGTGGCGGTTCGCTACGTGACATGCTGCTGGATCGTGAGGTGTTCTGGATCAGGGATCAGGTGTTTTTTATCGCCTCGCTTGGCAGTGCCATTGTCCTCTTTATCACGGCACGCCTGATGGTGATTTCACCCCGGTTTTTTCTGATCCCGGATGCCGCCGGCCTGGCTGCTTTCGGTATCGCGGGAACTCTGGCTTCACTGATGGTGGGCGCACCCTGGCTGGTGGCCAGTTTCATGGGCGTCATGACCGGCACCATGGGGGGTATTTTTCGAGATATATTGAGCAACGAACCGCCGGTTGTGTTTCAAAGCCCATTGTATGCAACAGTCTCCTGGGGTGGTTCATTGATGTTTATCGGACTGTTGTATCTTGACCTGGATGTTACATGGGCGGCCACAATAGCCGGATTAAGTATCTTTTTTGGTCGCATGCTGGCGCTGCGTTTTAACATCAGCCTGCCAAGGTTTCGCTTCAAGTCTTGATAAGTTTTATAAATGTTAGAAATTAATACCAGTCTTGTTCCAGTACGGTCTGCCCATCCACGAGTAAGTCATCAATTGCTTTGTTAACTTCCTGTATTTTATTTGAGACATCGTCTGTTTGTGCTTTGATGGCCTCTTCAAGTTCCTTGGCGGCTTTTCGCAATGCCGGTACGCCACAATAGGCCGCTGAGCCATAGAGTTTATGGCTGTGATTCCAGATGGCCTGGTTATCACTCTTGGCAAAAGCCTGGTTGAGTTTTTCTTTCTGGTCTGGTAATTCCTTCAATAACATGGTGAACAATTCTTTCGCCAGATCCGGGTTGCCACCGGCTTGTTCGATGGCCTGGGGTATATCCAGCATTTCGGGCACGGTTGGCCTCCGATAATCGTTTTAGCAAACCTATGCGAATAACCCTGTGACGTCAATGTCATGTCTTATGGGCGTTTTCTGATTTGGGTGGATCCGATACACTTAGTGGATGACTTATCCCACGATAGAAGCCTTTGTTGGTAACACGCCCCTGGTTCGCTTACAACGCCTGCCGGGCGAGACCAGTAATACGGTCCTGGTGAAGCTGGAAGGCAATAATCCCGCCGGTTCCGTCAAAGACCGCCCGGCCCACAGCATGATTCATCATGCCGAGCTGCGGGGTGATATCAAGCCCGGTGACACCCTGATTGAGGCCACCAGCGGCAATACCGGCATCGCCCTGGCCATGGTGGCGGCGATCAAGGGCTATCGCATGGTGCTGATCATGCCCGAGACCATGAGTGTGGAGCGCCGCGCCTCGATGCGAGCCTACGGCGCCGAGATTGTCCTGGTTACGGCGGATGAGGGTATGGAAGGCGCGCGTGACCTGGCCAAGCAGATGGAAGTGGAGGGCAAAGGGAGAGTGCTGGACCAGTTCTCCAACCAGGATAATCCGTTGGCCCACTACGAGACCACCGGACCGGAAATCTGGCGCGATACCGAGGGCAAAATTACCCATTTTGTCAGTTCCATGGGCACCACCGGGACCATCATGGGCGTTTCACGCTACCTGAAAGAGCAGAATCCTGCGGTCAGCATTGTCGGGGTCCAACCGGCGGAAGGGGCAAAGATCCCGGGAATTCGTCGTTGGCCGGAAGAGTACTTGCCCAGTATATTTGATGCCTCACGGGTCGACATGACCCTGGACGTCACCCAGGAGGAAGCGGAGAACGTGACGCGTGAGCTGGCCGCACGGGAAGGGATTTTCTGCGGCATCTCCTCGGGCGGCGCGGTGGCTGCAGCGCTGACACTGAGTCAAAAGGTGGAAAATGCCGTTATCGTATCCATTATCTGCGACCGGGGTGATCGTTACCTGTCGACCAATGTCTTTCCCGCCTGACCCGGACAGAATTTGCCTGATGAATGTTTTCGTTTTGGATACGGAATTCCTGTCGCACTGGCAGGCCAACTGAGCGTAATTGACTCCAATTTTAGCTGTGTCACGTCGTAAGAAAAAACTCCCTGCTGAACCCCAACGGGCGACGGTTGAAAGCCTGACCCATGATGGCCGTGGTGTGGCCCGTATCGGTGACAAGACGGTATTTATCGATGGGGCGTTACCGCAAGAAGAAGTGATGTTTCGCTATACACGGGTTCGCAATAACTATGATGAAGGTGCCGTGCTGGAAGTGCTCAAGGCCTCGCCACATCGTGTGACCCCGGCGTGCGAATTTTTTGCTGTTTGTGGTGGCTGTAGCCTGCAGCATCTGGAACCGGCAGAGCAGATTCGCACCAAACAATCCATGTTGCTGGAAAACCTCAGTCGTATTGGCAAGGTCCAGGCGGAAGAAATCCTGTCACCATTGATCGGCCCCATCTGGGGCTATCGACAGAAGGCGCGGCTGGGTGTGCGATATGTGCACAAGAAGGAACGGGTGTTAGTGGGCTTTCGCGAAAAGCACAGTGCCTTCCTGGCCGATATGCATTCCTGCAAGATTCTCAATCCACTGATCGGAGAACGGCTTGAAGAACTTTCGACCACGATTCGGCAGTTGAGTTGTTATAAGCAGATCGCGCAGATTGAAGTGGCCATTGGCGATGAAGGTGCCGCATTGATATTCCGCAACCTGGTTGAGCTGACTGAGATGGACAAACAGGTATTGACGGAGTTCGGGCAGCGCCATGAGTTTCAGATTTACCTCCAACCCAAGGGGCCGGACACCGTGGCTTTGCTCTGGCCGGAAACCGCGAGTTTGAGTTATCGCATACCGGCTTATGACATCACCCTGGCATTTCGTCCCAATGATTTCACCCAGGTCAATACCGCCATTAATCAGGCGATGGTGGCGCGGGCGTTAGACCTGTTGGATCCACAAGCGACGGATCAGGTACTGGAGTTGTTCTGTGGTCTGGGCAATTTCTCCTTACCGTTGGCGCGTCAGGTAAAACAGGTGGTTGCGGTGGAAGGGGATGCCGCCCTGATTGAACGAGCGCGTGACAATGCCGACCGCAATGCAATAACTAATGTTGAATATCATGTCGCCAACCTGATGGAAGAGGTGACTGGCTTGCCCTGGTTACGTAAACGCAGTTATGACAAGATTATGCTGGATCCGCCACGCAGCGGCGCGGTAGAGGTGTTACCGGTGATAGCCGGTCTCAAGGCCAGTCGTATTGTGTATGTTTCCTGTAACCCGGCAACCCTGGCGCGCGATGCCGGTATACTGGTGAATGACTATGGATATAAACTGGTCAAGGCCGGGGTGATGGACATGTTTCCCCATACCGCCCACGTTGAATCGATTGCATTATTCATCAAACCATGAGCGAAACCGATGGGCATTGAGATTGAACGTAAATTCCTTGTCACCAATGATAGCTGGCTTGAGGCCGCGAGCATTGCACTACCGATCAAACAGGGTTACCTGGTGGGCGGCAAGGAGGCATCCGTTCGGGTACGCCTGCAGGGCGACAACGCGAATCTCAACATTAAAAGCGCCACTCTTGGTGTTCGCCGTCAGGAATTTGAATATGCGATCCCGCTGGAGGAGGCGGAAATAATCTTGACCACGCTGTGTCAACGACCGATTATTGAAAAAACCCGTTACCTGGTGTCTTATGCCAACAAGCAATGGGAGATCGATGTGTTTGAAGGAGACAATGCCGGTTTGATTGTGGCCGAGCTTGAGTTGCATGATGAGGCTGAGCAATTTGATCCTCCTCCCTGGTTGGGCGAGGAGGTCTCTGATGATCCCCGTTACTATAATAGCTGTTTGAGCCAGCACCCGTACAAGGACTGGACATAGATAAAGAATGCATATCGAGGTCATTGTCAGCGCACAAACCCTGACGCTCTTTGCGGAAGAGCGGACCTTGATGTCGTTTCCCGTCGCGACGGCGAGCAAAGGGGTGGGGGAACTCAATGGCAGTGAACAAACGCCTCGCGGCTGGCACTATGTTCGTGCCAGGATCGGTACAGACCAGCCGGTGAACACCGTATTTGTTGGCCGCCGTCCCAGCGGTGAAATCTATACGCCGGCATTGAAGGCGCAAGCGCCGGAGCGTGACTGGATCCTGACCCGGATTCTCTGGCTCAGTGGACTGGAACCGGGACGCAATCGCCTGGGTATGGTGGATACCATGCAGCGCTATATTTATATTCATGGCTGCCCGGAGGAGGAACCTATGGGTATCCCCAGTTCTCATGGATGCATTAAAATGCATAATCAGGATGTGATCCGTTTGTTTGATACCGTGACTGTCGGTACACGGGTCCTCATTAAAGAATAACGATAAATAATCTAAAACTACGATGTCACTCGGTCCCGTCATGCTCGATCTCGAAGGTGTGGATATCACAGCGGAAGAGCAAGAGATCCTGTCCCATCCCCTCGTCGGTGGTATTATTTTATTCAGCCGTAATTTCGCTACGGTGGAACAACTGGAAAACCTGGTGCAACGCCTGCATGAAGTGCGCAGTCCGCGCCTGCTAATTGCCGTGGATCATGAAGGCGGGCGGGTGCAACGGTTTCGCGACGGCTTTACCGCTTTACCTGCTGCCGCCCACTTCGGACAGGTGTACGAACAGGATGTACACCTGGCGCGGCATCTGGCTGAACTGGCCGGCTGGTTAATGGCAGTGGAACTGCGTGCCGTTGGCATTGATTTCAGTTTTGCGCCGGTGCTGGATGTTGACCATGGTGTGAGTGAAGTGA
>CBDUOW010000144.1:0-4796 GCA_965368945.1 uncultured Gammaproteobacteria bacterium | reverse complement strand
TTGGTCATCCACATAATGAAACGAATCATCATGCGATCAAACGTGCTGTATTTTGGATAGTCAATTTTGCCGGCAAATACCGCCAACTCATTCGGTTGCCAGTGAATCTGCTTGAGAAATTTCGGCATATAGGGATTGGTCTCCGGTGTATTCTTATCGGGCTTACGCGCAGTCACATTGACAGAGAAAAATGCTCCCGGTTTGCTTGCCAGAAGCTGGGCGTTACGATTGATAGTCTCAACCACTTCGGGACGATGCTTGCCATAGCGAATGCTCGCGCCAATCACGATCTTGTCAAACAGTGACAGATCCAGCTGCGGATTATCATTAACGGATACCAGCGTCACCTCGTGCGCTTGCTGTTCCATCACATCCTGCAAGCGTTGACAGATTTTTCTGGTATGACCATCGGTCGTGGAGTAAATAATAAGGATATTCGCCATTGGTCAGCCCTTGAATTTATTATGTATAAAATTTCAAGACGTTAGTGTACCCATAATAATACTAGGGTGAAAGATCAGGTTCGCCACAATGACGCAAAATATATTGGCGAGCTTTGTCCCGTAATGCTAACGCCAGATGCCAGGTGTCACCCTGGACCGTTTCCGGTAATTGATCAGGGCTGATCACCTCACCAATGTTTACCGTAATCCGGCCACGCCGCGGGAACCATGAGCCTGAACGCAACATGGAGCGTGTACCGCGAATTGCAATCGGTACGACCGGAATATTTGCCTTTGCGGCGGTAACAAATGCCCCCATATAAAACTTCTGCAGTCCCGGCGCGCGGGTAAAGGTCCCTTCAGGAAAAAAGAACAGGGATTGCTGGCGTTGTGCGGCCTGAGCAATTCGCTGCGCATCGATGAGACCTTTTTCCTTGTCAAACCGTTCGACATATTCTGCCTGCAAACGATCCAGTATTAATCGTACTGATAACTTGTTGCGTAATTCTTTTTTTGCGACAAAACTGAATCCACGTGGCATCGTCGCCAGCATTACATAACTATCAAGGTAACTGGCATGATTTGAGACATAGACACAGGGTTCGGTTGCGGGCGGTAGATTCTCCATGCCATTGAGTTCAATCCTTGTGCCGGAAGCAAGTGCGAGAAAACGGGCAAAAAAATGGATAATGCGCCAGCGCCAGCTCAGACGCGGCGCCAACATCACCAAGAGCCAGGTGGTAACGCCAAGCACACCAAATAACGTCCACACATAAGCGGCATAAAGGGTATTCCCAAGCTTTTGTCGCACCCTCCGCCATTCCGGTAACAGTGAATGCACCACCACGCGTGTAAACTGCCGCCATACCGCTTTCGATGTCTGGCCTAGCTCACCTTTCTCATACAGGTCCTTGCAGGCCGAACGGCGTATTTTGCCACTGGATGTTTTGAGCACCGTATGCGGAGGAGCCAGGACAACCACGTCCGGAGGCAAGCCCAGCAGGTCACTGGCAATGGTCATGATTTGTTTCTTTAGTGTGTTTGTCTTTGCACTCTCGGTTTCCCGCGTCTCCGCTAATACAACCAGTTGTTCTGATCCGGTATGAGGGTCGGTGGTACCGAATGCCGCGACACAACCCTTACGCACACCCGAAATATTTCCGATGGCTTCCTCAACTTCATGAGGATAAATATTACGGCCGGCCCGAATAATCAGATCCTTGCTGCGCCCGGTAATAAAAACTTCCCCCTCAGCCATATAGGCGAGATCGCCAGAATCCAGCCAGCCATCCATGATAAGTTTTTTGGTCGCTTCAGAATTACGGTAATAGCCGCTGGTAGTAGAAGGACCACGAAATTGTAAATAGCCTTCCTTTCGTTCCGGCAGTTCTCTTCCGTCAGGATCAACAATACGGATTTCATGCCCCTCCAGGGGATGACCACTTCCCACAAAACACAAGGTATTTTCATCTGTCGACTCAGCCGGCAAGGCATCAATTGTTTCGCTGAAGGCCTCACGTTGTACGCAATCGATACGTGGCTTGCGGGCAAGCGGCGGAAATGCCAGCCCCACGGCGGACTCAGCCAGACCATATACCGGCAGCATCGCCTCAGCGCGAAAACCAACTGGCTGAAAGCGGGTTGTGAATCGTTCAATGGTACTGGGACTCACCAACTCGGCACCGTTAAAGGCCAGCCGTATGGAACTCAAGTCCAGCCCTTCGATATCCGCATCAGTAATACGCTTCAGACAAAGCTCATAGCCAAAGTTGGGAGAGGCCGTCAAAGTGCCGCGATATTGATGAATGGCCCATAACCAGCGTTGTGGACGCATCAAGAAAGACAATGGCGACATCACTACCAGGACAACTGCAAAATATAAACTACCCAGCCATGCGCCAATCAAACCCATATCATGATAGAGCGGTAACCAACTGATAAAAACGTCACTTGGATCTGCCTTTACCGTTTCGCCCATAACACGAATATTTGCCAGCAAGTTGGCATGCGTAAGCACAACGCCTTTCGGGTTCCCGGTGCTGCCTGAAGTGTATTGCAGGAAAGCGATATCCGAGTCACTAATGGCGGGAGCAAAAAATTGCATCGTTTCGGAAGCAAGTTCATCAACCGTGGTGACTTCACGCAAACTGCCGACCTGTGATTTAAGTAATTGGGCTATAAGCTTGACCTCTGGCATGCTGATTAGCATGCTGGCTACGCAGTTGTTCAAAATACCACTATGTCGGTACAAATGATCCTCGAGCTGGCTACGCCGCACGGGCGGATAGATTGGAACCGGAATAGCGGCTGCCATCAAAATGGCATAGAAACTGAAAAAATAATTTTTTCCGGTTGGCAACATGATGGCCACCGTTTCACCGGATCTAATACCTCGTTGCTGAAGACCTGCAGCCACCTTACGTGCGCCTTGCCAGAGTTCTTCATAAGTCAGGGTGTCCTCTTCTTTTTCGTTGCCCAGAAATCGAATATGCAACCGTTTGGGATGATGTTTTACATGCCACTCCAGCACATCTATGAGGGTCCTGGCTGTAACCGGTAATTTTTCAACCTTTTCTAATTCAAACTCGGTTATATCAGCGGGTACAAACGCTTCCATATGGTGCTGCGCAATGCTAAGTGCGCGCAATAAATCGCGCACAGATTCAGTATCCGTAAACACATTCTCGGGCAAGACAATATTAAAGTGCTGTTCCAGGCGGGAAATAAGTTCAACGCGACCAAGGCTGTCCAGACCCAAATCCGTATCAAGCCGACTATCCAGAGTCAACAACGGTGTTTTGGCTTTGGCGGGGAGAACTTCCGCAACCAGTTGCCGGATCGTTGTTAATAAATCCGCAACAGCTTTATCCTGTTCCGATGGTGCTGTGGAACTCATTTCATATTTCCCATCATGTTTCCCAGCCACGCTACAAACCTGAACACCAGTGAGAGCGCTATTGATTATTCATTAAGTGCGTAACCTGTCTGTCTCCCAATTTATTCAACCAACACATGGCCACGATACATTTCTTTAATTTCCTGGGCGAAATGCTCCTCCAACTCGCCACGCTTTATTTTTAACGTCGGTGTAAGCAAACCATTTTCTATACTCCAGGAATTACAGCTTAAATACACAGCGTGAATTTGTGCATAGCCGGGGAACGTTCCTAACAAGACGGCAAGCTTATGCAACACCGCATCAATCGTTTCCGCACGCTGCAACGAGGCCATATCTTCCGCATTCAATCCCAACTCTGCTGCCAGTTTATTCCAGGCATCAGTATTAAGTACCAGTAACGCCGAGATGAAGGGTTTACCTTCACCTACTACCATAGCCTGTTCAAACAGGGGATCCAGCGTGATCGTCATCTCCATATCGGCCGGTGGCACTTTCTCACCGGTCGAGGTCACCAGAATATCCTTGCATCTACCGCGAATAAAAATGGTTTTGTCCTTTATTTCCGCCAGATCGCCCGTGTGCAACCAGCCACTGTCATCAAGCACCTCGCGGGTATCCTCTTGCCGTTGCCAGTAACCCTGCATAACACCTGCTGAACGAACCAGTAGTTCGCCTTCTTCAGTAGTCATGACCTCCACGCCGGGTAAAGGTATACCAACAGAACCGGGGATATTTTTTCCCAGAGTATTACCGCTGACCACAGGACCGGCTTCAGTCAAACCATAGCCTTCTACCAATGGAAAGCCGAGACCGATGAAAAAGCGGGCTACTTTCACAGACATGGGTGCGGCACCGGTGACTGCAACGCGCAAACGACCACCGAGGCGAGCAAGTATTTTTTCTGCCACCAGCTTGTGCAAAATTCTATATTGAAAACGTTGAATCAGGTTCAGGGGCGGTCTTCGCTGTTGCTGCACTTCAAAATGCTGCCAACCCAAAGAAACTGATGCTGCAAGTAACTTTCGCTTCAACCAATGGGGGGCAACCTTGGCCTGTACCGCAGCATAAATCTTTTCATACAAGCGTGGTGCCGACAAAAACACCGTTGGCCGAACAGCAAGAAGATCCTCCGCCAGCAGTTTTATCGAACGTGCATAACTGACCCGGCTGCCTGCCATCATCGGCAGATAATAATTCACCGTGCGCTCAAACCCATGAGCCAGGGGAAGGAAGGATAAAAAGATATCTTCAGAGTACGCCGGAATATGATTCTGAACCGCTTCGGCATTGGCAAGAATATTGTGATGTGACAGCATCACTCCTTTCGGTCGACCGGTTGTGCCCGAAGTATAAATAATGGTTGCCAGGGCATCAGGATCCGTCACCTTGTTCTCATAGCTGGATACTTCGACAGGAAGAATATCTTTAACATGACAAAGAAGTTGTTCCTGATT
>CBDUOW010000143.1:0-4843 GCA_965368945.1 uncultured Gammaproteobacteria bacterium | reverse complement strand
CGGCACGGTGTTGCCACCGAGGGATTTTCTTACCAACTACAGCTTTTGCTGCTGCGCTACTTAAAACGCATTTGGGGTCTGGACTTTACCTTTACCATATTATAGATTTTCGTCTATAACTTAGGCAGGAGCCGTCAAGTCTCTACACTTTTCTAAGAACGGATTCTATGAAACTACACAAGTACACAGAAGAGCAATTACGAGATGCTGTTGTCTCCTCTACCTCAATGAGGCAGGTTCTTATGCAACTTGGTGTAGCACCGTACGGAGGAAATTATGATGTGCTTAGAAAAGCAATTCGGCATTTCAACCTTGATACATCACACTTCCGTGGTCAGTCTTGGAATAAAGGCATCTCAACTGGCCCTAAACAGCCAATCGAAAAATACCTAAGTAATGAAGTTGAAATTCAATCCTATAAACTCAAAAACAGGCTTCTGAAAGAAGGTATTTTCGAGCATAAATGCTTGAACTGTTCATCCACTACCTGGTTAGGCAAACCAATTCCATTAGAGCTTGACCATATCAATGGCGACAACAAGGACAATAAGCTAATGAACCTTCGCCTACTTTGCCCAAATTGCCACGCATTGACTCCTACGTATAGAAGTAAGAATCGCTCTTAGACTTAGCTCGGGATTGCCACCACCATTGTGTGCTGAGGTTTCCCCGAATTTGACTCCATTCACACCAGAGGTTTCCCGTCCGGGTGCTCAAATTGTTTAAGTCCCTTGCGTCTACCAATTTCGCCACCCGGGCTTTGGGTGGAAAGCGGCGTATTCTACAACGTGGTGAATTAATTGGGAAATTTAATCTAGAAAGAAAATGGAGGCTGGGCCCGGAATCGAACCGAGGTACACGGCTTTGCAGGCCGGTGCATAACCACTCTGCCACCCAGCCGAAGAACGCTGCTATTGAACCGACAAGCAATGTCCGTCACAAAAACCCCGGCTGGCTACCGGGGTTCAATGAATCTGGAGCGGGAAACGAGACTCGAACTCGCGACCCCGACCTTGGCAAGGTCGTGCTCTACCAACTGAGCTATTCCCGCTTGCGAGGAAGGCGTATTGTAGCGATGCGGGCTCAACTGTCAAGCTGTTGTTTATCTTCCTCTTCTGGCGGATTCGCCGTGGTTGCGCTGAGGCTGGGCCAGGCGGCCTGCAGGTACAGGTACATGGACCAGAGGGTCAGTATCGCCGCCAGGTACAACAGCACGTAACCGATTTGCAGGGTCGGTATACCGGCAATGGGTTCTTCGAACAGCAAAAAGCCAATTGCCACCATTTGGGCCGTGGTTTTGAATTTTCCGATGATGGACACCGCCACCTTGGTCCGCTCCCCCACGTTGGCCATCCACTCGCGCACTGCCGAAATGGTCAGTTCACGACCAATGATGACAGTCGCCGGGATCGCCAGTAACCAGCCCGGATGGGCACTCACCAGCAGCACCAGCACCATCGAAACCATGAGCTTGTCCGCCACCGGATCCAGAAATGCCCCGAATTCCGTTTGCATCTTCAATCGGCGCGCCAGATAGCCGTCAAACCAGTCGGTCAGCCCTGCGAGGATAAACAGGCCGGTGAGCAGATAATTGTTAATGCCGAACAGCGGAATATAGAACAGGACAATAAACACCGGGATCATCAAAATCCGGATCAAGGTCAGTTTATTGGGTAGCGTCATAATCATATTTGTTCAGTTCCCGTCAGCATGAAAGGTATCATAGATCTGTTGTGCCAGTTTAGGGCTGATACCATTCACCCGCGCCAGATCCTCCACTCCCGCCCGTGCCACTTCCTGCAGCCCGCCAAATTGCTTCAACAGGCGCTGACGACGCTTGGGACCCAGGCCCGGTATGGTTTCCAGCGTTGAGGTCGTGCGGCTGCGCTGACGGCGCTGCCGATGCCCGGTAATTGCGAAGCGGTGGGCTTCGTCCCTGACATGCTGGATCAGGTGCAAAGCCATGGAGTCGGCCGGCAGTATAATTTCCGTCTTCTGTCCCGACAAGTAGAGGGTTTCCAGGCCGGGTTTACGCTCCGGTCCTTTGGCAACACCGAGCAGCAACACGCCGCCGATCTGCAGTTCCGCCATGACGTCTACGGCCTGGCTGACCTGGCCTTTCCCCCCGTCAATCAACAGGATATCGGGTAATTTGCCTTCCCCTTCCTTGAGGCGTCGATAACGGCGCGACAGCGCCTGGTGCATGGCCGCGTAATCATCGCCTGGGGTAATGTCCTTGATATTAAAGCGCCGATAATCGGCCTTCAGCGGCCCGTTGGTATCAAACACGACGCAGGATGCCACCGTGGCTTCCCCCATGGTATGGCTGATATCGAAGCACTCCAGGCGTTTGGGCATCTCGTCCAGGTTCAGCGCCTCCTGCAGGGTCTCGAACCGCTGCAGTAAGGAAGACTGGCTGTTAAGACGGGCGTTCAACGCCTGTAGAGCATTTTGCAGGGCCATTTTGACCCAGCGCGCCCGTTGGCTCCGCAACCGATGGCTCAGCGTGACCTTGTGACCGCTCTCCTCGCTCAGCACATGCTCCAGCAACCGGGGCTCGGAAACGGCATGGCTCAGCAGGATTTCCGTCGGCACAGGCCGACCGGCACGCAGGTAATACTGGGGTAAAAAACTGTCCAGCAACAGGGTGGCGTCATCCGTCTCCAACGGACCGGCTTCCACTTTAGGGTAATAGGTGCGATTTCCCAGATTTCGTCCACCACGAATGGTGAAAACCTGCACACAGCCCAGGCCCCGCTCCACCGCGGCGGCGACCACATCCAGATCGCCACTCTCGGCACTAATGTATTGTTTTTCCTGCACGCGACGCAGGCTGGCGATCTGATCCCGATACCGCGCCGCCAATTCGTATTCCAGGTCTTCTGCCGCCTGTTCCATGCGTCGCACCAGTTCATCGATCACTTCCGTGCTTTTGCCCTCCAGGAACATCACGGCATGGCGTACATCCTCCTGATATTGCTCTGAATCCACCAGGCCGACACATGGCGCGGTGCAACGTTTGATCTGGTACTGCAAACAGGGGCGTGAACGGTTGCTATAAAAGTTGTCTTCACATTGACGAATGGGAAACAGTTTCTGCAGCAGGCTCAGCGTTTCCCGCACCGCCCCCGAGCTGGGATACGGTCCAAAGTACCGCCCCTTGGCACGCTGTGCTCCACGATGAAAGCCCAGACGGGGAAATGGCTGCTCGCTGAGGTAAATGTAGGGGTAGCTTTTATCATCCCGATAAAGGACGTTATAGCGTGGTTTGAGGCTTTTGATCAGGTTGTTTTCCAGTAACAGCGCCTCATTCTCCGTATGGGTCACGGTCACTTCGATGTTGCAGATCCGCGAGACCAGGACCCGGGTCTTGGGGCTGCTGAGGTTTTTCTGGAAATAGCTGGCAACCCGTTTTTTGAGGTTACTGGCCTTGCCCACATAGATGACGGTGCCCTCAGCATCCTGCATGCGATACACCCCCGGCTTGCCCGGCAAGGTCTTGAGAAAGGCTTTAGGCTCAAACTGGCAGGTTTCCGCACTCATGCCGGCATTGTACCCAAATATATATAGTATGAGTTTACTGGGTTATTACCCAATATGCCGGCGAATCCGGCGGAACACCGCGTGAAACATGGCCTCGGTCAGGCGCCGGGTCTGGGTGTTGTAGCGGCTGCAATGGTAGGAGGTGGCCAGCACCAGGCCGGTGGGTAAGGGGTAGAACTTGCCGTGGCCAAAGGGATAGTCCTTCAGCTTCAATCCGAGCGCCTTGAGCACGGCATTATGGGCAATGCCGCCCAGTGCGAGCACGACCGTCCCCTGGTGCAAACCAGCCAGCTCCTGCGCAAGATAGGCATTGCAGGTATTGATCTCCCCACCGGTCGGTTTGTTAGCCGGTGGCAGGCATTTCACGGCGTTACTGATGCGGCACTGCTTGAGTTTCAGGCCGTCATCCGCCGCGACCGACTCGGGGCGATTACTGAAGCCGAATTTATGCAAGGTTTCATACAACAGGATCCCGGCATGGTCGCCGGTAAATGGCCGCCCCGTCCGATTGGCGCCGTGCATCCCCGGTGCCAGGCCCACAATGAGTAACTTGGGTTGTTTTGTACCAAAAGGCGGCACGGGCCGACAAAAGTAATCCGGGTGGTCGCGTTTGACCTCATCCAGGAAATGACTGAGACGTTTGCAGTGGCGACACTCGGGATCAAAAACAGTCAGGGACATAAAATAACGGCTATGGATTACTTGAAGTAATGCTGATTAGTTATTGTTTTTATTATATTTTTATGTTGGCTGCCGATTCTACAACGCCAAACTGTAATGCCAGGCGCGCCAGCTCAATATCATTCTGGACACCGAGCTTGGCATACAGGCGGGTCCGGTAGGTACTGACCGTCTTGGGACTCAGGCAGAGCTTTTCAGAGATGACGCTGATGCTCTGGCCATCCATCATCATCAGCAGGACCTGTAGTTCACGCTCCGACAGGCTATCAAAAGGAGAACTCTCCTCTTCCGCCATCTGCGACAGGGCGATTTGTTGCGCAATCGACGGGCACAGATAACGTTGATTCGCCATTACGGCCTGGAGCGCTTGCAATATCTCATCCACCTTGGCGCCTTTGGTGAGATAACCCATGGCACCGGCTTTAAGCAGCCGCTGGGCAAACAACTCGTCCTCGTGCATGGTGACCACGATGATCTTCAGCTTTGGCTTGCGCTGGAGTAATTTACGCGTTGCTTCCAGACCGCCTATCCCGGGCATATTGATGTCCATCAGCACCACATCCGGGTCATTTTCAGTGACCAGCTCCAATGCCTGTTCCCCGCTGGTGGCTTCGCCCAC
>CBDUOW010000142.1:0-4844 GCA_965368945.1 uncultured Gammaproteobacteria bacterium | reverse complement strand
TTTTTCATCACAATGAATACCGAAATCGCAACAATCACCATGCCCGTAACATTGAGTATCCCCAATGTTTCATTGAACAGAAAATAGGCCTCCAGAACCGTCAATGGCGGCACAAGGTAAAAGAGGCTGGTCACCTTGTGTGCTTCGTTATTCTTGATCAGGTAATTCAGTAACAGGATCGCACCAATCGATAATCCAGAGACCAGCCATAATAACGCCAGGATCAACTGAACATCCCAGATGATATGAGCGCTCTCAAAAATGACTGAGCCTGCCGCAAACAGCATGGTGGCTGATAAGTATTGAAAAAAGGCAATGCTCAGGACATCGGTATGGGCCGTGATCTTCTTTTGATAGATTGTCCCGGCGGTAATTCCCAGCAAAGCCACAGCCGCGGCGATGACAGCGCCGGCACCATAACCATCCAACGATATCTGATTACTGAGCACCATAGAGATACCCACAAAACCGGCTGCGATTCCGATCCAATGTAGAAGGGGTATACGCCGCTTAAACACGAAAGGCGTTGCAAACGCGGTCAGCAGTGGTTGCAGCCCCACCAGTATGGCGCACACCCCTGCGGGCATCCCGAGTTTGATTGCGGAAAACACCCCGCCCAGATAGGCACCATGCACCAGCAGCCCACTGAACATGAGATGCAGCCTCTGGGGCCAGTTTCCTGGCAAGACGGGCTTGAAGTGCGCAAATAATAGAAGCAGAACTGCCAGAGCGATAACGAAGCGGATAAACAGGAGTGTAAAGGGCTCGACATAGGGAAGTGCATACTTTGCCCCGATAAAGCCTGTACTCCAGAGAAGTACAAAAACAAGGGGAGCAACTGACGCAATCAGTCTATTCTTCATCGCCTGGTTCGTGTGCCTGTCGAATCAGACCGATGTTTGAAACCATGGCGGGGATACCCACAAAAGGAGCCGATCACCCCGGAGCCGGGATTAAGCCCCTGACAAGGAAAACGGCGTCAAGCCGCGCGGTCAGCTGCTGGTGAATTTAAACCGGACGGTGAACTCATGTATGGTCAGGACCGGATTTAATCTCATCAATAAAGCCCTTATAGGCCATGCCCAGAACAAGGATGACAATAACCGGAAACGCGATAGATCCCGTGTTTTCCCAGATTGAATGGCCTAATCCCCCAAGAAACAAGGTAATTACAACCATGGCCAGCAGCCCACAAATAATGTTAATCATAATTTTCCGATGCCTCCAGTAATCTCTGCTTGATCATAGCTCTTCTCATCTCTCTTGCAGCCTTATTCTTCGACGCGCAGCGCAAGCCAGTTAGCCGTCCGCAATAAGCGGGCATCATCATTCCTTGCCGCCGTCATCTGCACACCGATAGGCATACCATTGGACCCCTGCAGAATCGGCACGGAAATACTCGGCATCCCGCATAAGGTCCAGGGTGTACAGAAAACCGGACTTCCTGTTGACTCAAGCCCTGCCGGCGCCTCCCCTGTAGTCGCGGGAGTGATGATGGCGTCGTATTCCAAAAGAATTTCATCAAGTGCGCTGTTCAGAACGGGTATCTGCTCCAGCGCCTCATTGTAATCCATGGCCAGGCATTGCTGACCACGTTCAATCATCTCACGCAACGTTGCACTCAGACTCTCCTTGCCACGTTCATACTCTCGCCGAAAACTCCTGGCCAGGTCGGCTTCCATGATAGTTCGATGCCAGTTGACAGCGTTTTCCAGCAAATCGGACAAATCCAGTTCTTCTGCCTCGTCCCCGAGGAACTCCATCAGTTCCGCGAATGCATCTTGAACATCCTTATCGGCCTGATCCCAGGCCGGTGTCTGGACGAAAGCAAGACGTGGTGGCACCAGTGGTTCCCCGCTCGCGGTGCCGGTCAGATTGGGTCGTGACCTTGGCCGCATGTCGGGATCCCGCTCATCAAAACCCATGAGTTGTTCAGCCAGCAGTGCCACGTCTGCCACCGTGCGTCCAAAGACACCCACCTGATCCAGGGCTCGCGACTGTTGCAGCACACGGTACCTTGAAATCAGGCCATGGCTGGGTTTGTACCCAAAGACTCCGCAATATGAAGCCGGCCGGATGACCGATCCATTGGTCTGGGTACCGATGGCCAAAGGCACCATGTGGGCAGCAACTGCCGCAGCGGACCCACTGGATGAACCACCCGGGGTGCGTGCGGGGTCATGGGGATTCCGGGTCTTGCCCGGCGCATAGACCGCCAACTCCGTGGTCACGGTCTTGCCCATAATGACAGCACCGGCCTCGCGCAAAAGGGCGACGGCAGTCGCATCATAGGCAGGCGTGCGGCCGGCATGGAGCACGGTCCCGTCCTCTGTCGGCATGTCCCTGGTATCGAAAATATCCTTGACGCCGACGGGGACTCCGTGAAGCGGCCCGACCGACATCCCACTCCGGCGCTGAAGATCGGCGTCGCGCGCCTGTTGCAGGGCATACTCAGGATCGAGGTGCGCCCAGGCACCCACAGAGTCTTCCAGCGTCGCTATATGATCCAGGCAAGCCTGCACCAACTCCTCCGATGTGGTTTCACCTGATTGGATTGCCGCCGCAGCTTCTGCTGCACTCATCTCAAACAAATTCATCAATTCTTTCCACTACACAGCTTTAACACAGCGGGATTAAGTGCCGCTCATTCAGGGAGGCAAATCCAGCTTCGACTAACCAAACAGGTATTTCGGCAGCCACAACACAATTTGCGGGAACTTGTACACCAGAACCATGGCAAACAGCACGATGCCCAGATAGGGCATGATGCCCCGGAATATTTCAATCAGTTCGACATCTTTCGATACACCTTTCAGATAATAGGCCGCCATCGCCATCGGTGGTGTCAGGAATGACGTCTGCAGATTGAGGGCCACCAGTACGCCGAAGAACAGCGGATCGACGCCAAAGGTAGCCAGCATGGGCAGGAAGATGGGCACGAAAATAATGATGATCTCGCTCCACTCCAGCGGCCAGCCCAGCAGGAAAATGATGACCTGAGCCAGGATCAGGAAGCCTACCGAACCGATATCCATTCCCAGAACCCAATGCTCAATGAGACTGTGGCCGCCAAGATAGGAAAAGACCGAGGCGAAGGTCCAGGAACCGACGAACAACCAGCAGACCATGGCCGAGGTCCGTGCCGTGAGATAGACCGCCTCTTTGAGTCGCTGCCAGGTCAGAGCCTTGTATATAGCCGCCAGGACCAGCCCACCGAGAGAACCCACACCCGCGGCTTCAGCCGGTGTTGCAATGCCCGCCAGAATGGATCCCAGTACACCCATAATCAACACAAACAGGGGTACGAACGAAGTCAGCAACTGCAAGGCGATCATCCCCAGTGAAGGCACATCCTCTACCGCTGGCTTGGGAGCCAGTTTCGGATTGAAGGATGCGCGAGCCACCACATAGACCATATACAGTCCAGCCAGCAGCATGCCCGGAAACAGGGCGGCCGCATAGAGGCGCACCGGGGAGACCTGGGCGATGGCCGCATACACGATGAGCATAATGCTGGGCGGAATCAGGATGCCCAGCGTCCCACCCGCACAGATAACACCCGAAGCGAGTTTCTTGTCATAGCCGGCCTTGAGCATGGCGGGAAGTGCCAGCAACCCCATCAGGGTAACCACTGCGCCGATGATGCCCGAGGCGGTAGCGAAAATAGCACAAGTCGCGAGTGCGGCAACTGCCATGGAACCGGGTACGTGCCTGGCGGCAAGCTGGATACTGAAAAACAGCCGGTCAACGATATTGGCGCGTTCCACCACGTAACCCATGAACAGGAACAAGGGCACCGCAACCAGCACATCATTAGACATGACCGAGAATGTATTCTGGACAAAGAGATCAAAAATTCTGTTGTCGAAGATGGTCTGCATGCGCTCCGGATCGTAATAGGCGTAGTACCCGAACCCCAGCCCCATGGCAATCAGGGTAAACGCAATGGGAAATCCCAGCAGTACAATACAGATGAACAGGCCGAGCATCAGGATGGCGATTTGAGGATCAGTCATTTATCTTCCCCTCTATCGTTTTCATCTGATTGATGCAGCTTTTTCAATTCCTCATGCATTTTGATCTTTTCTTCTTCTTCGCGCCGCAACCTCTCCTCATCCTCATGTTGATGAAGCGCCATGGTTTCTGTTTCCTCAACATCATGCAGGCGTGCTGGCCATTCGCCGCTGCGCAGACACATGACACAACGCACAGCTTCAGCTATCCCTTGCAGCAGAACCAGAAAACCCGCAACCGGAATCAAGGTTTTGAAGAAGTAGATTTGGACCCGGGCGGGACTGCTCCAACTCACCTCTTTGTAGCGCCATGAATCGGCGGCAAAATCATAGCCATACCAGATCAGCGCAAATACCCCCGGCAGGAGAAACAGGATGTAGAGCGTCAGGTCGATACCCGCCTGGCCTCGGGGCGGGAGAAGACGGTGAAGCACATCACCCCGAACATGACCGTTTCGCGACAGGGTGTACGCCCCCGCCATCATAAACAGAGCACCATACATCTGAACGCTCATATCGAACGCCCATGGCGTCGGCGAGTTAAGCACATAGCGAACGAACACTTCGTAGCAGGTGGCGAAGGTCAGTACCATGATGCACCAGCCGAACGCTTTACCTACTGAGGCGCTGAGCGTATCAACAAAAAGCAGAAAGGGATTCATAACAACTTCCTGATAAAGGCTACACCGCGTGTTGTACTGAAGGGGGCGACGCTGCCAGGCGCCGCCCCTTTCGGGTACGATTTACTACTTATATCGAGCCAATCTCATCTTACACTGGATTACCGAAATAGTGCTTGTAAGCGCCCTCATAGTCCGGTGCATTGGTGAG
>CBDUOW010000141.1:0-4863 GCA_965368945.1 uncultured Gammaproteobacteria bacterium | reverse complement strand
AGAAAGGCAGTCTCGCTATTCTGGGGCAAGATGACAGTTCGGTGCAGGAAGTCACGCAACGGTTTGAATCCGCGCTGCACTATTTTTAGCGAAGGTTTTAACGAAGGGGATAATACGGTCATTTAAACTAAAAACGTGGCAAGCGTGTATTCAACACCCTTGCCACGCTATAAATACTGAAATTAAGCGGCTTGATGAACGCCCTGGTTGTTTCGACAGCGCTGATGAATATCTTCCAGTGAAACTGTATTCAGGTGACTGTAGACGATTTGTGACAGTTGCCCCCACAGTTGATGAGTTTCATCATCCTGCGAGTCGGCTGCAGCACTGTTATTCGGGTGATCAATCGCTTCGACAATGTCGCCGATGGTGATCTCGGAAAAGGCCTTGTTAAGAACATAACCACCACCCGGGCCGCGTACACTTCTTACTAATCCGTGTTTACGTAACTGGGCGAATATCTGCTCGAGGTAGGAGATAGAGATATCCTGCAAGCGGGCCAAATAGGCCAGGGTAACCGGGCGATTCGGGTTAATGCTCAATTCCAGCATGGCTTTGGCGGCATAATCAGCTCGAGAAGACAATTTCATGATCAGCGTCCTTATGTATGACTTGTAGTATGGTTATTGCTAACACTAGGTTTTATCCCTTAATTTTACAATGTGTACTTTGTGAACAATTGTTAAATCAGCGGCGATAATGTAACTATCTGAATAAAAAGAAAATAATAGAAATACGGACGAGGTAGTCAGCCAGTGTCAGATTGGCAAAATGCAACTCTTTATGACTTTAGTGAGAGCCTGGGAACAGACGAATGGGCCTGGCAGTTTCTACGCCGTAACCCGGATTACCGTGCGGATTGGCACTGGTTTCATACGATCTGGGCGGCTTTGGAGGCAGATTATGGCTGCCCACCAGCGCGTGACTTCCAGCAATGGGAAAGAGACCCCCGTGCCTACCGTGAGGCAGTAAACGAGCAAGGCGAAACAGAGTCGTTGCTGATTGAGTGCTGGATGGGGCAGAAATGGGGTTTCTATAAGTTTCCGATCGATCCGGACATAACACGTCCCCAACCCGGGGCAGAGTTACTCTGGCGTCCGCAACCCCTCATACCCCAGTTAGTACAGGCAACGGATCAGGACTGGTTAGGCGAGGATCATGCAAAAGTGGCATATGGGTTTGATCTCTCTCTCCCCCTGGCCACCCAGGTTGAGCAGGCAAAACGATTTTTGCTGATGTTACAGAAACAACGAAGCAAGCAGGGTAGTATCAGACTGGAAATACCCCAGCAGCGTCATCATGATTGGACCTGTTACCTGCGTTATCTGGATGCTGAATTTGAGGATGCCCCAGTCGATGAGATCAAGGCGGTTTTGTCAATCGACGATATTACCGCGACAATGCAGCAGGCGCATGAGATGACCCGTACGGGATATCGGCGTATCCTAACGGAGTTAACAACAAATGAATAATTACCTGACATGACGCTACCAAAGACATTAACTCCCGCACAACTCTATACGGTTTGCGATCTTAGCCAGTTAAATTTCACTACTACGCAAGAGTTGCCGGCGTTTGATGGCATTCTCGGTCAGGCGCGTGCGGTTGAAGCATTACAATTTGGTGTTGGAATAAAACAGCAAGGTTATAACCTGTTCGTGCTGGGTCCTTCGGGAGTCGGCAAACACAGCCTGATTCGACAATATCTTGAACAACAATCCCAACAAGCGGCCACACCTTTTGACTGGGTTTATGTGGCGAACTTTAATGATGCGCAAAAACCGCGCGCGATTGAACTGCCCGCCGGACGGGGCATTGAGCTCAAGCGCGACATGCAGCAGTTAATTGATGATCTGCGCTCCGCGATCCCCGGCGCATTTGATACAGAACAATATCAACGTCGTCACCAGAAACTACAGGATGCCTTGCAGGAAGATACCCGGGAGGCGTTTGAAAAATTGACGCAAGAGGCATTGGAACACAACGTCATTGTTCTGCGTGGTGAAGAGCAAGTAACATTTGTGCCGGCCAGGGACGATAAGCCGATGACTCAGGAGGAGTATGATGCGCTTGATGACAAGGAACGCGATCGCCTGGATGCTGCCATCAAGCAACTGGAAGAGAAATTGCGGCAGTTTTTTAAACAACGTCAAAAATGGCAGGCAGAGCTGCGGGAAAACCTTAGAACACTTAACCACGAAGTCGGGATGTTTGCCGTTGGGCACCTGATTGAGGAAGTGCGCCACAAATATGCCGAAGTGCAGGAGGTCGCCGAATACCTCGACGAAGTGCAGGAAGACGTCATTGATAACCTGCTTATGTTTTTCCCGGATCGGGCGGGAGCAATTTTTGAAAGGTCTCGCGAAGAACCCTATTTCAGAAACTATGAGGTGAATGTGCTGGTGTCGAATGCGCCTGATTCAGGTGCGCCGGTGGTGTTCGAAGACGCGCCACGTTATCAGAACCTGGTGGGGCGGATCGAGCATATCTCCCAGATGGGAACCCTGGTCACTAACTATACGCTGATAAAGCCGGGGGCCCTGCATAGGGCGAATGGGGGTTACCTGATAATTGATGCGCTGAAACTGTTGCAACAACCCTATGCCTGGGAGGGTTTGAAGCAGGCCTTATCCGCCAAGTGCATCAGGATCCAGTCACTCGGGGAAATTTATAGTTTAATCAGTACCGTGTCGCTGGAGCCGGAAGCCATTCCACTGGATATAAAGGTCGTGCTGGTGGGTGAACGGATGTTGTATTACTTGCTGACGGACTACGATCCCGAGTTTGCTGAATTATTCAAGGTTGCCGCCGATTTTGAAGATACGATTGACCGCAGCGCCGAGCATTATCAACTTTATGCCCAGTTGATCGCGGCCCTGGTGGAGCGTAACGCGCTACTACCGTTCGAGCGCCCGGCAGTGGAGCGGGTGATTGAACATAGCAGCCGCATGGCCGAGGATGTGGAGAAACTCTCCATGCATATTCTGAGTGTTGCCGATCTATTACGCGAAGCCGATTACTGGGCGCGCCAGGATGATGCCAAACTTGTTAGTCGGCAGGCGGTGCAAACCGCGATTGATAAGCAGATTTACCGTGCGGATCGGATACGGCAGCGTTATCTGGAAGAGTTCCGGCGCGGCACTTTGTTGCTGGATACCAGCGGAGAAACCATCGGTCAGGTCAATGGCCTGGTAGTGATTCAACTCAATAATATTTCCTTTGGCCAACCTTCGCGCATTACTGCCACTGCCCGGCTGGGTGAAGGGGAGGTGGTGGACATTGAGCGCGAAGTTGAACTCGGTGGCGCGATCCATTCCAAAGGTGTTTTTATTCTGTCAGCATTTTTGGGCGCGCGTTATGCCCACAACAAACCTCTGTCCCTCGCCGCAACCCTGGTATTTGAACAGTCATACAGTGCGGTGGAAGGCGACAGTGCCAGTGTCGCGGAACTGTGTGCCTTGCTATCGGCCCTGGCGCAGGCACCCATACGTCAAAACCTCGCCATCACCGGCTCGGTGAATCAACACGGTCAGCTGCAGCCGATCGGGGGCGTGAATGAAAAGATTGAAGGCTTCTTTGATGTTTGCCGGGAAAAAGGTTTTAGCGGTGAACAAGGGGTGATCATTCCCCAGTCAAATATTAGTCATCTCATGTTGCGTCAGGATGTGGTCGATGCGGTACGCAAAGGGGAATTTCAGGTTTATCCGGTTGCCAGCGTGGATGAGGCCATCAGTTTACTGACCGGCCTGGAGGCGGGTGAACTGAATGATAAGGGCGAATTCCCGACCGACTCCCTCAATGGCCGGGTGGATGCGCGGTTACAGGAGTTCGCCGAACTGCGGCATGAGTTCGCCAAAGGCGGTGATGAACACCATGAGGCTGAAGAGCACAAACAAGCAGGCAAGCATAAAGATAAGGATAAGGACACGCGCAAGGAGTGAGGATAACCCTGAGACTTGCGGGGTCGGCAATTGGTCTGGCTGCGATATAATGCCAGTTATCTAAGAAGAGGAAATCCCATGAGTGTTCAATCGGATATTGAAGCCAAACTGACACAGAGTCTGCAACCGGATCACCTGGAAGTGATTAATGAGAGTAATAATCACAATGTTCCAGCGGGGTCAGAATCCCATTTTAAGGTGCTGATCGCGACGAATAAGTTCGATGGTAAAATGCTGGTCGCGCGGCATCGCATGATTAATGAAATTCTGGCCGATGAACTGCAGCACAAAATCCACGCCCTGGCTTTACATACCTACACGCCGGCCGAGTGGCAAGAAGTCAACGGTAACGCCCCTCCCTCACCCCCCTGCCTGGGTGGTGGTAAAAGCTGATTAATAAATGAGCACAGCGGAGCCTTGCTTTAAGAAGGGTTTCACGGTGGTTTATAAGTCATCCGTTTGAAAAACAAATTTGCTGTTATGTCGAACCGTTCCGGCTCGTCCAAACTGCGATCAGCATCAAATAATTACATAAAAATCAATAGCCTGGGACTTGCTGGTTACAGATAAAAACCACTTACAAAATAAGTTTATCAGGATCTTCTTATTACCTTGTTTCTAGTTGATCAGGATCAATTGCAGTACTACCTCCCTCTACTACTTTTTAACCATATATTTTAAGAGTTATGTGCACAGTCGGCACATCACTTGCGCGGATCGAGGTCGGCCGCGGGGAAGTAAACCAAGCAGGATCCCAAACACCGTCCAGTAGTCAGAACACGCACGAAGATGTTGGCTGTGTGCCCCTCACAGCAATTCTTTGGAGGCGCGTGCTGCTATGGCAACGAAAATATCAGAGTCGGACACTCATCTCGACGGTTATGTTGACGGTCTGGGAGGTGTTACCCGACGCGACTTTATG
>CBDUOW010000140.1:0-4866 GCA_965368945.1 uncultured Gammaproteobacteria bacterium | reverse complement strand
CATGGTGCCTTCCGGTACCTGGAGTTGCTGGCCGTTAATTTCGATGCTAACCATATTCTATCTCGTCATCTCTTCAGGCCCGTGGCCCAACCATGCACTTACCGTGCTCAATGTGATATTCGAATTCATTGCGAAAATGCTGCAGAAAACTCTGTACCGGCATTGCCGCCGCATCACCCAGGGCACAAATAGTACGTCCCGCAATGCGACTCGCAACATCATCCAGTAAATCCAGATCTTCAGGCCGACCCTGCCCATGCTCGATGCGGTGTAACACGCGAGCCAGCCAGCCGGTTCCTTCACGACAGGGCGTACATTGACCACAAGACTCTTCGGCATAAAAGTGCGACAGACGCGCCAGCGCATTAACCATACATGTTGTTTCATCCATCACGATCACCGAACCGGCACCCAGCATACTCCCCGCTTTGGCGAGCGAGTCATAATCCATATCAGCTTGCATGATAATGTCGGCGGGTAACACAGGAACCGATGAGCCCCCGGGAATGACTGCCTTGAGACGATGGCCGTCACGGACACCCCCTGCCATTTCCAACAATTCAGCAAACGGGGTACCCATTGGAATTTCGAAATTACCCGGTTTATTCACATGGCCGGAGACACAAAACAGTTTGGTACCGCCATTATTCGGCTTGCCCATATCCAGGAACCACTGGCCGCCCTTCTCCAGGATTACCGGGACCGAAGCCAGGGTCTCAGTATTATTAATCGTTGTTGGTTTGCCATACAGACCAAAGCCCGCAGGGAATGGGGGTTTGAAACGCGGCTGGCCTTTCTTGCCTTCTATCGATTCAAGCAGTGCGGTTTCTTCACCGCAGATATACGCACCTGCCCCAAGGTGGTTATGGAGTTCAAAATCAAAACCACTGTTCAGGATATTTTTACCCAGAAAACCCGCATTGCGCGCTTCTTCCAGGGCTGCTTCAAAACGTTCATAGGGCTCCCAGAACTCGCCCCGAATATAGTTATAGCCGGCAGAGGCGCCAATACAGTAACCCGCAATGATCATGCCTTCAATTAATTGGTGAGGGTTATAACGCAGAATATCGCGATCCTTACAGGTACCCGGTTCACCTTCATCAGAGTTACAAACAATATATTTCTGGCCCTCGGCATTGCGTGGCATAAAACTCCACTTCAACCCGGTCGGGAATCCGGCTCCACCCCGACCACGCAGGGCTGAGGTCTTTAATTCCTCGATCAAGGTTTCCGGCGGGGTTTTTTCTGCCAGGATTTTCTTCAGGACTTCATAACCACCCACGCTGAGATAATTGTCCAGCGTCCAGGGGTTATCCAGATGCAGGGTACGGAAACAGACTTCATTTGCCATGTTTCATCTCCCTGATATTTGCCCGAGTCATTATCATGATTTTCATAACCGGAGATCTAATCCAGGCCCTCCAGTATTTTATCGATTTTATCCGCGGTCAAATTGCCATAATAGGTATCACCGATTTGAAACATCGGGGCATCGACACAAGCACCGAGGCATTCCACTTCTTTTAAAGTAAAGCGGCCATCGGGTGTAGTCTGACCCACCTTGATACCCAACTGTTTAGTGAGATGTCCCACGATATTATCAGAGCCACATAGCATGCAGGAAATATTGGTACAGATGCATATCTTATGACGCCCAACCGGTTCCAGCTCATACATGGAATAGAAAGTGGCGACTTCATAAACTGCGATCGATGGCATATCAAGATATTCAGCTACCGCATCCATCAAGTCATTAGTCAGGTAACCATCGTTCTGGTCCTGCACAATACGCAAGGCTGACATCACTGCCGAACGCTTTTGCTCTGCAGGATATTTCTTTATCCAACGATCGATCTCCGCCCGGGATTGATCCGAAATCAGCTGTATTTTGCTGTCTAACTTGTTCTCACCCGCCATCATCGATCAACATCTCCAAATACGACATCAATACTACCAATTAAGGCTGTAACGTCCGCCAGCATATGTCCGGCAGCCATCTCATTCATAGCAGCCATGTGAATAAAACTTGGCGCACGAATCTTGAGACGATAGGGTTTGTTGGCACCATCAGAAATAAGATAAATCCCGAACTCACCTTTGGGATGCTCAATTGCGGTATACACTTCACCGGCAGGTAGACTATAGCCTTCTGTAAATAACTTGAAGTGATGGATCAACGCTTCCATGTCACCTTTCATTACTTCGCGTGGCGGCGGTGTCAGCTTGTGATCATCCAGAATAACCGGACCGGGATTGTTGCGCAGCCACTCAATACACTGCTTGATAATGCGGTTGGATTGACGTAGTTCTTCCACCCTTACGAGATAACGATCGTAAGTGTCACCGTTCGCCCCAACGGGAATATCAAATTCGAGTCGATCGTAAACTTCGTAAGGTTGTTTCTTCCGCAGATCCCACTCGATACCGGAGCCTCTCAACATGGCACCGGTGAAGCCCATTTGCAGGGCTCGCTCGGGGGATACCACGCCGATATCAACGGTACGTTGTTTCCATATCCTGTTGTTGGTTAACAGGGTCTCGTACTCATCAACATAGGTCGGAAAGCGGTTGGTAAAATCTTCGATAAAATCAAGTAATGAACCATTACGTGCTTTATTCAGAAATTTAAGGTCTTTGGCATCCCGGTATTTGCTATCCACATATTGCGGCATAGTGTCTGGCAGATCACGATAGACACCCCCAGGACGGTAATAAGCCGCATGCATACGCGCACCTGACACCGCCTCGTACATATCCATGAGATCTTCACGCTCACGGAAACAGTAAAGGAATACGGTCATGGCCCCGATATCAAGTGCATGGGTACCGAGCCACATCATGTGATTGAGAATACGGGTGATTTCATCAAACATCACCCGAATGTATTGAGCGCGGAGCGGCACCTCAATCCCCATTAATTTTTCCAGCGCCAGAACATAACTATGCTCGTTGCACATCATGGAGACGTAATCAAGACGATCCATGTAGGGAATACTTTGATTATAGGGTTTCGACTCGGCCAGCTTCTCGGTCCCACGGTGCAGCAGACCGACATGGGGGTCGGCACGCTGGATTACTTCACCGTCCATTTCCAGCACCAGCCGCAATACACCATGCGCAGCCGGATGTTGCGGCCCGAAATTCACTGTGAAATTACGAATCTCAGGCATCGTCCTGTTCCTCTTCCTGTTGCATCTTTCCCAGATAGCGATTGTCATCCCGGATAACACGTGGCTGGTTGATGCGAGGCTCGATACTTACCGGCTGGTAAACCACCCGTTGTTTCTCCGGGTCATAGCGCATTTCCACATTACCTGTTAAAGGGAAATCCTTGCGGAAGGGGTGACCGACAAAACCATAGTCCGTCAGGATACGACGCAAATCAGGATGGCCTTCAAAGATAATGCCAAACAGATCAAAGGCCTCACGTTCATACCAGTTAGCTGAATTCCAGATATCAACCACAGAATCCACTAAAGGCGGCTCACCATCAACAAACACCTTTAGCCGAATGCGGTGATTCTTTCGAATAGAAAGCAAATGATAGACCACAGCAAATCGCAGGCCTTGCCACTTGCCTTCACCGAACTCACTGTAATCTACGCCTGTCAGATCAATCAGTTGTTCGCAAGCAAAGGCCTTTTGATCTCGCAATGCCAGGCAGGTATCGAGCAATTTTTCTTTGCTAACGACAATGTTCAACTCATTAAAGGATACGTCCGCCGATTCAATCAAACCGGCAAGCTGGTCGCGTGCCTCTGCAGCCAGAGTGGTGTAATAATCAGACATTAAGTAAAGGCTCTTTAACGGGCAATGGTATTGGTGCGTCGAATTTTGTTCTGCAGTTGCAGAATACCGTACAGCAAGGCTTCTGCGGTGGGTGGACAACCGGGAACATAAATGTCCACCGGCACAACTCGATCACAACCCCGCACGACAGAATAGGAATAGTGATAATAACCACCCCCATTGGCACAGGATCCCATCGAAATAACCCAGCGTGGCTCAGGCATCTGCTCATAGACCTTGCGCAACGCCGGTGCCATTTTGTTCACCAGTGTTCCGGCGACAATCATGACATCAGACTGGCGTGGACTGGGTCGAAAAATTATCCCCATGCGATCCATGTCGTAGCGAGCAGCGGCCGCATGCATCATTTCCACCGCGCAACAGGCCAGACCAAAGGTCACGGGCCATAAGGAACCTGTACGCGCCCAGTTAATCAGCTTGTCTGCCGAAGTGGTAACAAATCCTTCTTTTAATAACCCTTCTACTCCCATTCGAGAGCTCCTTTTTTCCACTCATAGATAAAGCCGATTACCAGGATACCCAGGAACAGACTCATCGCGAGATAGCCAAACCAGCCGATGTTTTCCAGCACAATCGCCCAGGGAAACAGGAAGGCAATTTCCAGATCGAAAATAATAAACAGGATTGCGACCAGGTAATAGCGAACGTCAAACTTCATGCGCGAATCTTCAAACGCTTCGAAGCCACACTCATAAGGGGAAAGTTTTTCGCTGTTGGGGTGATGGGGTGCAAGAACAAATCCCAACGCAATCATAATACCGCCGATGGCAAGCCCCACGATGATGAAGATAAGTATCGGCAGGTAATTCTCGATCATCTGAATTCCTCGCCACGCATTGATACGGAGGTGTTCATTATTCCCATGCCCTTCGTGTTTATTCTTATCTATGAGGAAACGTTAATATAATTGCCGCCAGTCTAGGCCAACGGTTTAAACTCTGTCAAGCTTGCAAATAACATGCTTCTTCTTAGAATTCAGAATCTTAGCTAAATTTCTAGGCATATAAAAAATTTCGTTATTATATAAGTGGTTATATAATTATATTGTCATTTAGA
>CBDUOW010000139.1:0-4899 GCA_965368945.1 uncultured Gammaproteobacteria bacterium | reverse complement strand
TTGCCACTCAGCGGCGGCTTGACGTTTCGAAACGAGCTGCGCAAATTGGGACGGTTTTCATCCCAGGAGCCGCCGCGCACGACGCGTTGCTTACCAAACAACGGGCCGGATAAATCGCCCTTGGCATAAAGATCCGCGAGGGCAGCTGGCTCATACCAGTTCATGGTCCATTCGCCGGCATTGCCGTGCATGTCAAATAGTCCCAACGGATTGGCGGCCCGACTGCCAATTGGCCAGGTACGGTCTTCACCACAACCATCCGGTTCCCCTTTTACGGAGCCCATGGTAACGCCGTCATCCAGAATGGCCTGCTTGCAGGTGACTTCCTCTCCCCAGGGATAGCGACTGGTGGTCCCGCCACGTGCGGCTTTTTCCCATTCGGCTTCATAAGGCAACCGACCGTTTTTCCAACGGCAGTAGTTGAAAGCCTGGTCCCAATCGACACAGTTAACGGGGTGATCACCGCGCTGTCGGGCATCGAAATTACAGTATTTATTACGTTTGTGATCTTTCGGGCGGGTGCACATGCCTGCCTTGATGCAGGCACGAAAATCATCAACCGAGACTTCATGTTTATCGATACGAAAAGTGGGGACTGATACGGGGGTCCCACCGGCCGGCCCTTCATCCTTCCCACAATCCGGGTCATTCACGGAACAACCCATGGGAAAGGTGCCAGCGGGTACGGTGATGGTTTCAACCGCAATTGCCGAAGAACCTGAGCCGAGCAGGAAAAATATTATCAATGACCGTAACATGTGCCACTCCTTGATTTTGTTAGCGTTAGTGACAATATACTGTGATACAAAGTCCAACCTTTACTTACATTCTATTGTTCATATGGATCGCGGCTGGGCTCCTATACCTGCACAGCTTATGGGTGTTATTCAGTTCAACCAGGGCGTAAGATTTGTCCAGTACACTACATACTTTTGTAGTGTAGCAATCGAATGGACAATTAACAGTGTGAAGATTTCCAAACTGACAAGATAAAGTCCAGACCATGTATGGTACCGAAAAGATGACAATACTACCGACACCCGAGCAGGCCCTGCCAGGCCGACCGACACGCATGGCCGTGCCGGAGAAACATTACGTACTCGGCAACGTGATGAGCGCGCCGTTTTGTGAAGGACTGCAACAGGCAATGTTTGGCCTGGGTTGCTTCTGGGGCGCAGAACGGCGCTTCTGGGAAACCGCCGGTGTCTATACCACTGCGGTGGGTTATGCAGGGGGTGTTACCCCTAATCCCACTTACCAGGAAGTGTGCAGCGGCATGACCGGCCACAACGAAGTCGTGCTGGTGGTGTTTGATCCGGCAAAAGTGACCTACGATACGTTGCTACAGGAATTCTGGCAGACCCATGATCCGACCCAGGGTATGCGACAGGGCAATGATGTCGGTACCCAGTATCGCTCCGGGATCTATTATTTCGATGAGGAACAGAAAGCGCAGGCACTTGCCAGTCGTGAAAATTATCAGCAGGCCTTGTTGGAGGCCGGACGTGGCATGATTAGCACCGAAATTGTGGCCGCGCCTGAGTTTTATTATGCGGAAGAGTACCATCAGCAGTACCTTGCCAAGAACCCCGGCGGCTATTGTGGTCTGGGTGGGACCGGGGTGGCTTTCCCGCAGGAGCAAGAAGCTTGATGACAATCTCCGAATCACCTCACAGCATTGTTGAATTCTGGTTTTCCGACGAGGTACGTCCGATGTGGTTTAACTCCACACCGGAGTTCGATACCGAACTGCGCGAGCGCTTTGAAACGGTCTGGCAACACGCGGCAGCAGGCAAACTGGATGGCTGGGCAGAAACGCCTGAAGGGGCACTGGCGCTGGTCATTGTACTCGACCAGTTTCCTCTAAACATGTATCGCGGCGACGCCTTGTGTTTTGCAACCGAAGCGAAGTCGCGCGACATCGCCATCCTGGCGGTTGAACGAAGCTATGATGGGCAACTCACGGAAGATCAGAAGGCCTTTCTCTACATGCCGTTTATGCACAGTGAATCAATGGTGGATCAGGATAAGGCGGTCGCCTTATATGAAGCAGCGGGTCTGGCAGGGAACCTGAAGTTTGCACAACATCATCGGGACATTGTGCATCGTTTTGGACGCTTCCCCCATCGGAATAAAATTCTGGGAAGACAAAGCACGGAAGCGGAGCAGGCCTACCTGCAATCCGATGAAGCTTTTCATGGTTGATATCAGCGTCGGTTCAGCTCAGAAGTTATGATGCTTTACCACGTTAACTACCGCAGCGGTTAATGTGTTCAGATCATCATCATTGATAATAAAGGGCGGCATCAGGTAAACCAGTTTGCCGAAGGGGCGCACCCAGACACCGGCATCGACAAAGGCGGGTGCAATGGTTTTCATATTCACCGCTTGCTGCATTTCCACCACGCCAATAGCACCCAGTACGCGCACTTCCTTAACCTGCTTTAACTCCCGACAGGGTGCCAGCCCTGTTTCCAGGCCTGACTGGATGCGGCTGATATTCTGTTGCCAGTCCGAGTTCAGTAACAAACGAATACTGGTACTTGCCGCCGTACAGGCAAGCGGGTTTGCCATAAAGGTCGGGCCGTGCATAAATACCCCGGGCTCGCCCTGGTCAATCGTTGACGCGACTTCATCGGTAGTGAGGGTGGCAGCCAGGGTGAGGTAGCCACCGGTCAATGCTTTACCAACACACATGATATCGGGCGCGATATCCGCATGCTCACAGGCAAACAACTTGCCGGTGCGACCAAAGCCGGTGGCAATTTCATCCAGTATCAGCAACACGCCGTATCGGTCACAGAGTTCCCGCGCCTTCTGCAGATATTCCGCGGAGTAGAACCACATGCCACCGGCACCTTGCACAATGGGTTCCATGATTAACGCCGCGGTATGATCCGCGTGTTCACGCAGCGCCTGTTCCAGTGGGGCAATGCCTTCCTGGTCACAGGGTTGCCCGAAGCGACAGCGAGGCTGCTCAACAAAACTCTGTTCAGGCAGTATGTCCTTGAACAGACTGTGCATCCCGGTAACCGGATCGCAGACCGACATGGCACCGAAGGTGTCACCATGATAACCGGAGCGTAAGGCAATAAAGCGTTGTCGCTGCGACTGGCCTTTCGCATGCCAATACTGAATGGCCATTTTCATGGCGACTTCAACCGCCACCGAGCCGGAGTCAGAGAAAAAGACTGTTTGCAATGGTTCCGGTGTGATGTCGATGAGCTGCCGGGTGAGCTCAATGGCCGGCTCGTGGGTTAGCCCAGCAAACATGACATGTGACATTTTGTGAAGCTGTTGTTCCAAAGCGGCATTCATCTCCGGATGGTTATAACCGTGGATCACACACCACCAGGAGGCCATGCCATCAATCAGTTCACGTCCATCCGTCAATTTCAGGCGCACTCCACTGGCAGACTCAACCGGGTAAACCGGTAACTCCGAGTTCATGGCGCTATAGGGGTGCCAGATGTGGTGTTGATCAATATTGTTATCAGACATGCCGGTTATCTTACTAGAAATCGAAGAAAAAATGACATACTCACATAGGGCGTTGATCTAACCCTGTCCTTTTCGAGGAGATGCAATGCGAAGATGTGACTAAAAGGTATCCGTAATTCATTTTTTGTGCACTCAATTTACCCAGCGTGATTTATTAACTGATTGATCTAAATGAAAAACTATAAATCGGGTCACACTTTACAACATAACATATCCTTGATATTAGGAAATATTTAAGGCATAAAAGGTTGATGTTGAAATACATTTTAAAGACAAACAATCATAAACCGGATTGCTATGTCGCTGTTCTGTTACCTACTATATAGTTATGTGTAATATAAGGTGAGTCATGAAGTTTAAATTAAAACTTATTATATTAGTATCATTCTTATTAGCAAGCACGCCAGCTCTTTCCATTACAACTCAGGAATTAATTAAGGAATATATTTTTCTATTTAATCATTGCAGGAAAGTTGGTTTTTATGTTTGTGAAGATACAAGCTTCATGAAAGAAGGAGCCAGAGGTGATTTTTACAAACCGATTCAAATGCAGCACGTAAAACTAATGGAAGATAGATATGAGAATTTTATCAAGAACAAGTATCCTGATAATTACATTAAACTCAGTTTTATGAAGGTGAAAATGGATTTTGATTCTGTGCCAGAATTTAATATCAGTCTTTACAAGCCATCAGAAATAAAACATATGCAAACGATGAATGCAGATGAGACAATATTCCGAATAGATTATAAAAATGCTCGTTCCATATATTTGACTAACGAAGGCCAGGGATTCAGGATTGCAATTCATCCAGATGATCAGAAAGCTGCAATGAAAACAAAAGAATATAAAACGGCATATTTAGCCATGTTAAAAGCAAATATACTTAGATATCACATAATTGAAGCGGAATTATTGGACCTTGACAGATCAACGCTAGAGTCGAATATAAACGAGGCACTAGCGCCACTAGTTAAGTGGGCACAAGGTGATGAGATGCCAGACTATGTAAAGAAGTATATAAAACGAAGTCCAGATGAAATCAGGGACTTTTATGCGCCAATTCTCAACGACGAAGTAGCAAAAAAATTAATTCTAGGAAAACGTAATAATTAATACCTTAGTTACACATAACAAGTCATGCCACCGGACGCCAAACCGCGGCTTCGCCGCGGGATTTGCCGCCGGTGCATTCCAACGTCATGTGTAAAAAATTGCTTTATACGAATAAATTTACAAGTATTGTAATTAAGGAACAAGGTGTTAAATATGAATAATTTATTAATTGCTAAGCCCTTACGGTTTTTCTTTTTTGTCACAAGTTTAGTTATTTGGTTAGGCGTTTATTTAACAGGTTTTCAAACAGTCCATTGGGTGTCTTATATTCCTGCAGTCTT
>CBDUOW010000138.1:0-4961 GCA_965368945.1 uncultured Gammaproteobacteria bacterium | reverse complement strand
CCGTCGCTCACCTTGCCCATCAACGAAAAGCCAGGTGAGCCGGGCGATGCCGCCCGCATGTTTGAGGCTATGGTGCCTCGTTCGGATCTACGCTACACGAAGAAGACCATGAAGGTGTTGGATACCGAGATCGCATATGTTGACAAGGGTAAGGGGAATGCCATCGTCTTCATTCACGGCGCACCTGAATCAATATACGTTTGGCGCAACATCATGCCATACCTGGAGCCCTATGGCCGAATCGTTGCCTTTGACCTGCCCGGTCACGGCGATTCAGGCAAACCCAAGATCGAATACAAGTTCCGCGATTATCAACGCTATGTTGCCGAAATCATGAAAAAGCTGAAGCTGGGCGACAACATTGTATTTGTCATACATGACTGGGGATCCGTGATCGGAATGGACTGGGCCAGTAAGAATGCCAGTCGTGTCAAGGGCATTGCCATGATGGAAGCACTGGTTGCCCCGTTCTACCCCATTCTTGATACGAAAGAAGCCGTGAAACGCCGTGGTAAAGCAGGCGCCATCCATCACTACAGGCTGTATCAGGGCCCAGAGGGACACCATTTGGCTTTCGATGAGAATTTGTTCGTCGAAGAAACAATGCAGATTCACACCTATCGTGAACTGTCGCAGCGTGAGATGTATGCCTACCGCAAGCCCTTCCGCGAGATCGAAGATCGCTTACCGATTTACATGTGGGCTCGCGAAGTGGGTCTTGATGGGAGCCAGCCTTATAACGACCAGGTCATGAAGGACTACAACAAATGGATGTTGAAGACCGACGTGAAGTTCCTGGATATTTACGGCAGACCCGGCGAGGTAACCGAAGAATATGACGTGCGCTGGCGCGTTGAGAACATGAAGAACGTCGAAACTGCCTACGTTGGCGTTGTTCTGCACTTCGTCCAGGAGGACCAACCGGTGGCAACCGGACGTGCCATCTCCGACTGGTACCGCCGTAACTTCGCCAAGAATAAGCAGAAGTGGTTCACGAACGCTCAGCCCTAAGGCCTATTCACAGACTGGACTCAGCAGGTAAGCGGGGAGCCAGAAGCTTCCCCCTTACTGTGAGCTGAACGGGCACGCGTTAATGAGTCAACATTGCGTTCGCCCAGGGATGGGCGGACATAACAATAGGAAATACCAGTGTCTCGAAAATATGAAGTTGTGACTGACATAAATGCACCTGCCAGCCGGGTATGGAAAATACTTTCCGATTTGGATACCTGGTCACAATGGAGCCGGATAAATCCAGGTGCATCAGGTACACCCGTTGCAGGTGGAAAGTTGACGCTGAACACACTTGCTGCACCCGATAAAGTCCAGTCCTCAGTGGCAACCGTTGTCGAGTATGAACCCGAACGTGTGTTACGTTGGACGGGAGGTCTACCGGTTCCCGGGCTGTATCGCATTGAACACTGGTTTCGTATCGAATCACTTGGTGAATCCCGTTGTCGACTGATCCATGGAGAAGAACATCGAGGATTACTTGTTGGTTTGGTTCTGAAACCTTTTGGTAGTGATTTTGAGAGTTATTACCAGGATACCAACATCGCCCTGAAAGCACTGGCAGAGGAGGGATCAACGTGATGACACACAATACGAGGCCACGAGTGGATTGCTGGCAGAACACCCTGCGCGGTTATTGTTTGTTAGTGTGTTGTCTTTTTCCATTCATTGTTTATGCGGGTGATCCGGTGATCGGCAAACAGAAGATTGTCGCCTGTGTTCCGTGTCACGGGACTAATGGAATCAGTGCGCACCCCACCTGGCCGAATCTGGTTGGTCAGGATGCACAGTACCTCACTGCCCAGCTAAAAGCCTTTCGGGATGGCGCTCGTAAAAGCGCGATGATGTATCCCATGGCATTTGATCTTACGGACAAGGATATCGACAACATAGCTGCGTATTACAACCAGCTTAATTGTAAGTAACAGACTGACCGCTTATTCGTTGCAGGATTATCAGGCTGATTTATGAAAAAAGGACATAACAATGCTGCAGGATCGAAGAACATTTCTTAAGTTATCCGGCATGGGTCTTCTAGGCTTTTCAGTGGGTGGAGCGACCTTACTCTTGACACCTGCCGAAGCCAAGGAAAAGAATATTCCGTTAAAGATACTAACAGACGACGAGGCTCGTACTCTCGAAGCACTTGGGGAGACTTTACACCCGGGGGCCAGCCAGGCGGGACTCGTCCACTTTGTGGATCATCAACTTTCGGTTGAGCCGGATGATTGCCTGTCATTAGTAAAATATTTCGTCAACGATCCGCCCTTTGTCAATTTCTATCGTGCCGGTTTTAAATCTTTGCAGGAATACAGTAAAGCAAAATATGGAGCAACCTTTGTTGATCTTAAAGCCGTGGATCGAATTGAGCTGGTAAAAACAATAGGCCGCGACAATCCCAAGGAATGGCCATTCCCACCACCGGCACCCTTGTTTTACATGGTTGTACGTAATGACACAGCTGACGTGTTGTATGGAACCATGGAAGGTTTTCGTCGGCTCGGTGTGCCGTATATGCCTCACATTGTTCCTCCTGAGAGGTGGTAACCATGCAATACGACGAAGAAGTTGACGTTGTTATTGTCGGTTCAGGTGCTGCCGGCAGTGTGTTTGCAGCGAAGCTTGCAGAAAAAGGCAAGCGCGTAAAGGTGTTGGAAGCGGGCCCCGCCTGGACGGAAACCGATCTTTATAGTTCACCCATGTGGGCGCGCCGGCTGCGCGGTGCATCGCCGCAGTTAGACGAAAAAGGTAAAAATCATATCTATGCCAGGCTTAATTCCGGCCGCGGTACCGGTGGCGCGGCCCTGCACCATTATGCCGTCTGGCCGCGCTTCCAGGTGGAGGATTTCAAACGCAAGAGCCTGATGGGACACGGACTTGACTGGCCGATCGAATACAAGGATCTCCGTCAGGCCTACGATGCGGTACAGGAGGAGGTAGGAATATCCGGAGACGCCAAGGCGGAGGTCTGGCGTCCACCTGGTGCACCGTACCCATTACCGCCGCTTCACGTATTCAAACACGGCGAAAAAATTGCCACCGGGTTCGAACGCCTCGGGTTGCGGGTGTCACCCATACCCATTGGCGTATTGTCCCGCCCTTATCATGGTCGCAACGCCTGTGTTTATGATGGCTGGTGCGATGCGGGCTGCCCGATCGGTGCGTTGGCAAATCCGCTTGCGATATATCTCGCCGCGGCAATAAAGAATGGCGCGGTGGTTCAGGCCGACAGTCATGTCACCCGTGTTTTGACAGACAAAAGCGGTAAACGTGCCAGCGGTGTTGAATACAAGGACAAGAATGGTACGACCCGGATGCAACCTGCAAAAGTCGTGGTTGTGGCCGCATCGACCGTAGAAACGATACGCACCCTGTTGAATTCCTCGGCGGATGGCCATCCAACCGGGTTAGGTAATTCCAGCGGACTGTTGGGACACTATTTGATGGCGCATCCGGCCGTGGTGTCCTATGGACTCTTCGATGAGGATATTCAGAATTATCTGGGCGCTTCCGGTGGCCAATTGTTCAGTCAGGATAAAACCGCCAAAGCAGAAAAGGCACACCCTGCGCGTGGGCGACGCCACTGGGAAATCGGCCTGGCGTTAAAGCCTGTTGATATCCAGGGCCTTGCCATCAGTCGCCCTGATCTGTTCGGTGCCGATCTCGAACGATTCATGCAACGTGCTTCCCGTGGTCTGGCGGCCATGACTGCGCTGAGTGAAGATGAACCGGTTAAACAGAATCGTATCGTTCTTTCCAACAAAAAGGACAAGTATGGGATGTACCTCGCAGAGGTACATTACAACATTAGCCCCAATGGTCTTGCACTGTACGAGCAGTCTAAGAAAGACGGTGTGCAAATCTTTCAAGCGGCAGGTACCAAGGAAACCTGGACCGGACCACTGCATGCTCAACATATTGCCGGCGGAACAGTCATGGGCAGTGATACAAAAAACTCGGTAACCGATGCCTATGGTCGATTGCATGATGTTGTAAATGTTTTTATCGGTGGGGGCAGTGTATTTCCGACCCTGTCGCATGCCAACGCAACTTATACGATACATGCTACTGCGTGGCGCTCGGCCAGGTACCTGGCCGACAACTGGAGCAAGATTACAAATTGATATTCGGGTAAACACACCATGCAGTAAGCCGGTGTGTTAATTTGGCGAGTGTAAAACTAAATATTTTAAATACCACGATATCGAATGTTCTCAGTGTATTGGAAGCAACGAACAGAAGACTGATTGTAAAAGGAGTCAATCGATGAGATTTCAGTTTATTCTTGCTTTGTTACTTGCGTCAGCAACGAACATGATATGGGCTGGCGATATCGAAGCCGGCAAGTTGAAGGCTGCCAGTTGTGTTGCATGTCATGGCGCGCAAGGTAAATCGATTATCCCCGGTTATCCACATTTGGCCGGCCAAAAGGCCGGGTATCTGGTGGCAAACCTCAAACACTTCAAGAATGGCGAAAGAACCAACCCCATAATGGGTCCCATGGCAGCGCCACTGTCAGATGAAGATATCGCTGATCTCGCTGCTTTTTTCGCCAGTCTGGATCCATGCAAGTAAGGAAACAACTTTGAGGAGTCAGTAATGACGAAAGTGCTTCAAATCGATTTTCCCTATACCGGACCTTTTGGAGAAGAAATGGCGGAAATGTCACGAGAGCTGGCTCATTCCATTACTGAGGAACCAGGCTTTATCTGGAAAATCTGGACGGAAAGCTCTGAAGCTAACCAGGGAGGGGGTATCTATCTCTTCACCGACCAGCCTTCGGCGGAAGCGTATCTGCAAAAACATGCGGCAAGGCTAAAGGAATGGGGCATCAACGAAGTTAATGCAAAGATTTTCGATGTTAACCAGGAACTCACGCATCTTACCCATGGGCCGACAAGATAGCTCCGCAGAACGAGGCAGACTATGAATACCAAATCCGTAACTCT
>CBDUOW010000137.1:0-4983 GCA_965368945.1 uncultured Gammaproteobacteria bacterium | reverse complement strand
TCGGGTTGTCAAAGGTTTCGAGTTGCTTGGATGGTTGTGTAGACATGGCGCGCACTATACCGGACTTCGTCCGGAGTGACGAGGGACGGGTGACGAGGAAAGGGGCAAGGGGCAAGGGGCAAGGGCTTTAGAAATTGGTGGAATGTTCTTTGATTTTTCTCCCAGGATGAAGGCATGGACCTGATAGCACGGCAATGACCCAATAACGGGGTACGCTTTGGTTGTTCCTCGGCCCTCGTTTCTCGCCCCTCGGCCCTGATTTTGTGTTGTCAATCTTGTCACTGGGAAGGTGATTCCTGTATCTTGCGCCGATGCGTTTAAGTAAGCTCAAACTAGCCGGTTTCAAATCCTTCGTTGATCCCACTACCGTCCCCCTGCCGGGTAACCTGAACGGTATTGTGGGTCCTAATGGTTGTGGCAAGTCCAATATCATCGACGCGGTGCGTTGGGTCATGGGGGAATCTTCCGCCAAGCACCTGCGTGGCGACTCCATGGCCGATGTCATTTTCAATGGCTCGTCGGCCCGTAAGCCGGTCGGGCAGGCCACTATCGAAGTGGTGTTCGATAACAGCGATGGCAGCCTGGGCGGGGAATACGCCAACTACAATGAAATTTCCATCAAGCGTACGATCACCCGTGACGGTCAGTCGGTCTACCACCTCAACGGTACCCGTTGCCGTCGCCGCGACATTACCGATATTTTTCTCGGCACCGGCCTGGGGCCTCGCAGTTATTCCATCATCGAACAGGGCACCATTTCCCGCATTATTGAAGCCAGGCCGGAAGAATTGCGCATGTTCCTGGAAGAAGCTGCCGGCATTTCCAAGTACAAGGAACGGCGGCGCGAGACCGAGAAGCGCATTCGCCATACCCGCGAGAATCTGGATCGCCTGAGTGATTTGCGCGATGAACTGGAAAAACAACTGGCGCGCCTGAAGCGCCAGGCGCGTACGGCAGCTCGCTATAAGGTTTTGAAAGAGGAAGAGCGTCTGGTGAAGGCGCAGTTACAGGCGTTGCGCTGGGCCGTCTTGAACGAACAGGCCACGGCTGCCGAAAGCCATTTGCGCGAGCAGGAGACCGTGCTCGAATCGGCGATAGCGAAACAGCGCGCGGTGGAAGCGGATATCGAGAAGCAACGGGCGCTGCAAGCTGACGCAAGTGACAATCACAATGTGGTGCAGAGTCGTTTCTACAGCGTTGGCGCCGACATCGCCCGCCTGGAACAATCTATTCAGCATGCGCGTGAACGGCGTGCCCAGCAGCAGCATGATTTGGCGCAGTTGGAAAAAGATGCGCAGGAAACCAGCCAGCACCTGGAATCAGACCAGTTGCGTATTGGCGAGCTGGAATCCCGTCTTACCGCTTTAACGCCTGACCTGGAGAATGCAGAACAACAACATCAGGTAGCCGGCGAGTCACGGACCACTGCCGAGGCGGTCATGCAGGAGTGGCAATCCGAGTGGGATTCCTTTAACCAACAGGCTACTGAACCTGCTCGCCAGGCCGATGTTGAACGTACCCGGATCCAGCATCTGGAACAACGACTTATTCAGTTACAGCAGCGTTGCGAGAAATTACAGCAGGAGCTGACGGAGCAGTCAGCTTCGGCGGTGGAACAGGATATTGCCGATCTGCAACGCAAGTTAATCCAGACAGAGGCCGAGGTTCAGCAGAACCAGCAGGCTCTGGAACAACACCAACAACGAATCAGCGAGCTGCGGGATGTCACCCACCAGCGGGGCGAGCAACTGGATGAAACCCGGCGTCAATTGCAGGACCTGCGGGGACGTAGTGCCTCACTGGAAGCATTACAACAGGCCGCGCTGGGTAAGGAACAGGGCGCCGTCAGCCAGTGGTTGAACGGCCAGCACCTGCAAGACGCGCCCCGCCTGGCAGAAGAGCTGCAGGTGGAAGAGGGTTGGGAACGTGCCGCCGAATGTGTGCTTGGTAGCCACCTGGAGGCGGTATGTGTTGAAGGCGTGGACCCTCTGGCTGAACTGCTGGGCAGTTTTGAAGAAGGGACCCTGACATTATTTGATACCCAGACCACATCGAGCGCAACCTCCACCGACAAGGGCGACAGCCTGCTATCTAAAATACAGGCCCCCTGGTCACTGGATGCCTTGCTGGCCGGTGCATATGTCACCGAGGATCTGAACTCCGCATTGGCGATGCGTAGTCGTTTAGCACCACATGAGTCAGTTGTTACACGAGATGGTATCTGGCTGGGTAAAGGCTGGTTGCGGGTCGTGCGGGACACTGACGCCAAAGCCGGTATTTTACAACGCGAGCAGGAACTTAAATCGCTCGCAGCGGAAATCACACAGCTAACTGACAAGGTGCAAGGGCTGCAGAATCAACTGGAAGCAGAACGCAGTCAGTTGCATGAGCTGGAGCAGGACCGTGACACTGCACAGGCCAGTTATAATCAGGCTAGTCATGCCCATGCCGAACAGCAATCACGTCTGAATGCACGCCGTAGCCAGCTGGAACAGGCGCAAGCTCTCCAGGATAAGCTGGAAACTGAGCTGCAAGAGTTACGTGGCCAGATGGAAGCGGATCAACAGGCGCTGCAGTCCGCACGTAGCACACTGGAAACCGCACTGGAGCAAATGGGAGGACTGGAACAGCAGCGTGAAGAATTGATACGCCAGCGTGATAGTCAGCGTGCAGTGCTGGAAGAGGCACGCAGTCGAGCCCAGCAAACGCGTAACCATGCGCATGAGATTAAACTCAAGGTTGAGACTCTCAACACTGAATTGAATTCGACGCGGCAGGCAATGGAACGCCTCAACTCGCAATTGGAACAAGTTCGGGGTCGGCGCGAAGAACTTGATAAGGCCCTCAGCGAAAGCGAGGCGCCCCTGGCTGAGATGAACCAGGAATTGGAACAACTGCTGGAGCAGCGCGTTACGGTAGAAGCCGAATTGGCGGAAGCACGTAAGCAACTGGAAGCGATTGAACATGAGTTGCGGCAGTTGGATGAGGCACGCGGCCAGGCCGAGCAGGGCGTGCTGGATGTGCGCAGCCAGCTGGAACAGATCCGTATTAACCAGCAGGAAGTAAAAGTTCGACGCCAGACAATTGAAGAACAGATTGCCGAGTCGGGTTTTGAATTGAAACCACTGCTGGAAGAGATGCCGCAGGAAGCCAACGAAATGGATTGGCATAACCGGGTTGAAGAATTAGAGCAGAAAATCAATCGCCTTGGCCCGATTAATCTTGCAGCGATTGAAGAGTTCGAACAGCAATCGGAACGCAAGGAATACCTGGATGCCCAGAACGACGACCTGACGGAAGCCTTGCAGACACTGGAAAATGCGATCCACAAAATCGACCGCGAAACACGCACGCGGTTTAAAGAGACCTATGACAAGGTCAACAGCGGATTGAAAGAGCTGTTCCCACGTTTGTTTGGTGGCGGTCATGCTTATCTGGAAATGACCGACGAAGATTTACTGGATACCGGTGTTACCGTAATGGCGCGCCCACCGGGTAAGCGTAACAGTACCATTCATCTGCTCTCCGGCGGTGAAAAGGCGCTGACGGCCGTTGCCCTTGTGTTTGCCATCTTTGAGCTTAATCCAGCGCCGTTTTGTATGCTCGACGAAGTGGATGCCCCGCTCGACGATGCCAATGTCGGGCGTTATTGTGAAATGCTGAAAGCGATGTCAGATCATACCCAATTTGTCTTCATCACCCATAACAAGGTCACCATGGAAGTCGCGCGACATATGACCGGTGTTACCATGCACGAGCCGGGTGTTTCGCGCCTGGTGGCTGTTGATATTGATGAAGCAGTCAAATTGGCGGCGGTCTAGCCTGCTTAGTTAACAATAGAAAATAAACCATGCTTGGTTTCTGTCATCGAGCCGGCAACCACATCCATCTTCGTGGAGAACGGGAAGTATGGATACACTTCGTCTAATCCTGCTAGTCATTGGCGCAATCATCATCGGCGGCATGCTGATATACTATTGGGCCACCTCTGATAATAAAGCGAAAGTCTCAAGTTTGTTTTCCTTTTTGAAGTTTTCTCGTTCACCAAAGAAGGATACTGCTTCTGAAATACGGCGATCCCATGAGTATGAGGATGAACCGGATGCGGAAGATATTGCTGCCTTGTCCGGCCTGACGCTGCCACTCAGGGAACCGGAAGTAAATTTCGATGAGCTTGGCCCCATTTCCGCTCTGGCTGAAGAACCTCTTGCTGGAGGAGAGCGGTTAATTGTAGTTCTGAATGTCATGGCAAAGCAGGGACGACAGTTTCACGGCCTTGATATCCTGAATAGTATGCGTGATCAGGGATTTGAGTTTGGTGATATGAACCTGTTTCATTTTTATATGGACCAACCAGGCAAATCCCGACCTCTTTGCAGTATTGCTAATACGGTCGAACCCGGCACTTTTGACATTGAGCACATTGCAGAGATGGAAACCCCGGGACTATCATTGTTTATGCAATTACCTGGACCAATCGAAGGCAGGCTTGCTTTCGAGCGAACGCTGCAACTGGCAAGAGCATTGGCGGAACAATTGGATGGTAACCTGTGTGATGAGTCACGCAGCATTTTGACCTTGCAGGCCATCGGCCATTTGAAGGACAAGATAGAAGCATTCCATTTTAAACACAAAATGAGTTCGTTCACTAATCATCGACACTAACAAGTCATCGTCCCATGTCTGTTCCTGCTGAAATCCATAAGCGTGTCGAAACGCTACGCAAAGAAATCAATTACCACAATTATCGCTATTACGTTCTGGATGATCCGGAAGTTACTGACGCCGAATTTGATAGATTGATGCGCGAACTCGAATCGCTGGAAGAGGCGCACCCTGAACTGGTGACGCCTGATTCACCCACCCAACGAGTTGGTGCGGAACCACTGAAGGAATTCGCTGAAGTTCAGCATGAGATTCCAATGTTATCGCTTGCGAATGCTTTTTCTGATAGTGAAGTTGAGGATTTTGATCGGCGAGGTC
>CBDUOW010000136.1:0-5034 GCA_965368945.1 uncultured Gammaproteobacteria bacterium | reverse complement strand
GATCCATACCATCGTCGCCGCGGATCTGCAGCGCAGCGGATCTTTCCAACCCTTACCGGAGCAGGATCTGGTGGCCAGACCCCACCGTGCCAACGAGGTGAATTACACAAACTGGCGTGCCCTGAATGTGGACCACCTGGTGGTGGGCCGCATCCAGGCATTGCCCGACGACAATTACCAGGTACAGTTTCAGTTACTCGATGTGCATAAGCGTACCCAGTTAGCCGGTTACAGTATCCGCAGCGGTAAATCCGACCTGCGTCGCACCGCACATCAGATCAGTGACATCATATATAAAGCCATTACCGGTCAACCGGGTGCGTTTGATACCCGTATTGCCTATATCACGGTCACCCAGAATCAGAAAAAGCAAAAAAGCTACCGTCTCGCGGTGGCGGATTCTGACGGACATAACGAGCAAGTGGTTTATGAGTCCAAACATCCACTGATGTCACCCAGCTGGGCGCCGGACGGAAAGCGTCTGGTGTATGTTTCTTTTACCCGTGGCCGGCCGGAGGTGTACATCCAGAATATTGTGACCCGCAAGTTTGAGCGCATTGTGGCATTCAAGGGGATTAACAGTGCGCCGGTATTTTCACCGGACGGATCAAAGCTGGCTCTAACCCTGTCCAAGGACGGCAATCCCGAGATCTATATTCTGGATATGGCGACCAAGGACCTGACCCGGGTGACGCGTAATTTTGCGATTGATACCGAGCCTGCCTGGATGCCGGATGGCAAGGCCATCATTTTTACGTCGGATCGCGGTGGTTCGCCCCAACTGTATCGAATCGGAGTTAATGCCCAGGGGTCAACCGGACGGGCAAAACGTTTGACCTTTGAAGGCGATTATAACGCACGGGGTGCCGTGTCACCCGATGGGCGTTATCTGGCGATGGTACACCGGGAAGAGGGCCGTTATCGTATTGCGGTGCAAGACCTGAAAGCCGGCCACTTCCGGGTATTGACCGATTCCCGCCTTGACGAATCGCCAAGCTTTTCACCGAATGGTAGTATGATTATTTATGCTACCGAAGATAACTACCGAGGTGTTCTGGCCGCTGTATCGGTGGATGGCCGTTCACAACAACGCCTGAGCCTGCGAACGGGGGATGTGCGGGAGCCAGCCTGGTCGTCGTTTATATCCCGTCAACGATAATTGAGTAACAAGGAGCGAAGCATGGGCAGATCATTAATTTATGTCTTTATCGCTGGGCTGATCCTCGGATTGAGTGGCTGTGAATTCAAACCGGTTAAAAAACATGGCGAAGACGACGATCAGGCCACCCAACAAGCCGATCGTGATTCACGTTATGGGGTGGATGAAGGCGGACCGCTGGATATCAAGGCACTGGATGATCCAGACAGTCCTGTGTCAGTGCGGGTTCTGTATTTCCCGCTTGATGGCGTGACAATCAGTAATGAAGACCGTGATGTGATCGCCGCCCACGCCAGGTTGCTGTCAGGTAATCCAGAGGTGTCGGTGATTCTTGAGGGCCATGCCGATGAAAGAGGCACACGGGAATATAATCTTGCCCTGGGTGAACGACGCGCAAATGCCGTGCAACAACTGCTCTTATTGCAGGGTGTGGCACAGTCTCAGATTCAGGTCATCAGTTTTGGGGAAGAACGGCCGGTGGCATTGGGACATGATGAAGAAGCCTGGCGTCTGAATCGGCGGGTTGAAATCCTTTATTCCGGGTATTGATAATGCAACGAAATTTTAGCAAGGCAGTCATTGCCATGGTTATCGGGCTGAGCCTTTCGAGTATCAGCCTGGCACAAGACACCAGCAAAATGAGTGTCGAAGAGCGCTTGAAGCGCCTGGAGCAGATCCTTGATAGCCAGGGACTGGTAGATATTATGCTCAAGGTCGAAAGCCTGCAAAGCGAAGTACAGAGATTGCAGGGCCAGAGTGAAGAACAATCACATGCGCTGCAGGAGTTGAAAAAGCGCCAGCGTGATTTGTATATCGATATTGATCGCCGTTTACTACAAATCGAGCGTAATGCGCCGGCAGGAACTGCTGGTGCTCCCGGTGCAGCAGTGACGGCAGCGGGTGCCACAGCCGCTCAATCAAGTGGGTCAAAATCCTCAACTCAAAGCAAAGCCGCAGTGACAGCAGGGGCCATGACGGCGCCACCTTTACTTCAAGGTGAGCAACAGGCCTATCAGGATGCATTCAATCTGCTACGTGAATTGCGTTACGACAAAGCGACGGTTGCTTTTCGGGATTTCCTGAAAAAATATCCCAACGGCCGCTATGCGCACATTGCGCAATACTGGCTGGGGGAAGCCAGTTATGCCCAGGGCAAGTTCAAACAGGCGATCAAGGATTATCAAACATTGATCGACAGTTATCCCAACAGCCCCAAACTGGCCGAGGCAATGTTAAAAATCGGCTACAGCGAATACGAATTAAAAAACTATAAAGCGGCGCAGAACAGTCTGGAACGACTCATAAAAACCTATCCCGGAACTACCGAAGCCGGTCAGGCCCGGAACCTGTTGAAAAAGATTCGTCTCAAGCACGGGAACTAAGCCATGTCCGGCAGTGACAAGGCGGAGGCGAAAGCCACCGATCGTCTGCGCATTACCGAAATCTTTTATTCCCTGCAGGGTGAAGCCCGCAGTGTCGGTTGTCCGACGGTTTTTATTCGCCTTACCGGTTGCCCATTGCGTTGTGGTTACTGCGATACCAGCTATGCCTTTCAGGGCGGGGAGTGGTATTCGCTCGACGATATCCTTCAGGAAGTTGCCCGCTATAACACACGCTATGTGACGGTGACCGGGGGTGAACCCCTGGCACAAAAGCCCTGTTTGAATTTGCTCAGCCGCTTGTGCGATGCCGGCTATCAGGTCTCGCTGGAAACCTCCGGCGCGCTGGATGTGAGCGCAGTTGATGGCCGGGTGATTAAAGTTATGGATATCAAAACACCAGCCTCCGGTGAAGTTGACAAGAACCTTGACAGCAACCTGCAGTATTTAACCTCACAGGATCAGGTCAAATTTGTGCTGTCTGATCGGCAGGACTATGACTGGGCCGTTGCGTTGTTAAGGCAACAGGCCCTGGCGGAAAAATGCGAAGTGCTGTTTTCCCCGGTGTATGGTCAACTGGATGCGCGCCAACTTGCCGATTGGATCCTGGCGGATCAACTTCCCGTCCGGTTTCAAATCCAGTTGCACAAGTTACTCTGGGGTGATGAACCGGGGCGATGATTCATGGCCGTCATCACTTGCGAGCGTTAACGCATCACCGGTAACCTAGTGGCATGAAAAAAGCCGTTGTTCTTGTCTCCGGCGGGCTCGATTCCGCCACGACCCTGGCTTTGGCACAGGAGCAGGGTTACGCCTGTTACGCCATCAGCTTTGACTATGGTCAGCGCCATCGTTGTGAACTGCAAGCGGCCAGCAAGGTTGCCCAGACGGCCGGTGTGGTCGAGCATAAAGTCATCAGCTTGAATCTCGATAACATCGGCGGCTCGGCCCTGACGGATACGGCCATTGCTGTCCCGGACCAACCGACCGAGGGCATCCCCGTCACCTATGTGCCGGCCCGGAACACGGTTTTTCTATCACTCGCCCTGGCCTGGGCCGAGGTCCTGGCCGCCGATGCCATCTTTATTGGCGTCAATGCGGTGGATTATTCCGGCTATCCGGATTGCCGGCCTGAGTTTATTGCAGCCTTTGCCAATATGGCGAAACTGGCGACAAAGGCAGGAGTGGAAGGGCATCCAATCGGGGTCGAGACTCCGCTGATTCACCTCAGCAAGGCGGAGATTATTCAGCAAGGCCTGCGATTAGGAGTGGAGTATGCCAATACCATATCCTGCTACGATCCCGATGAGGCAGGTCGGGCCTGCGGCCGCTGTGATTCCTGCCGCTTGCGGGCAGCCGGCTTCAAGGAAGCCGGGGTGGCGGATCCCACCCGTTACCAGTTAGAATCGAATTAACCAATCCTTTATTTATCAGTGACTTCTGACAGACCATTGCAGTTCGCAGTTTCTTTCGTCGGGAAGGGTCGTTGGCTGGCATGGTCGACGCAAAGCCCGTAGAATGCCCCCTCATTTTTTGCACCCGGAAACGGGGAGTCGAACGCGTATTAGCTGGATTTAAACGCGAATAAAACAATTGTTGGAATATCAATACCACGAGGTTGAGTCATGACTTTTGAGGACTTTGCATCTGCCCATCAGGCCGTATTGCTGACGGTATTCGGAATCGCATTCGTGATGGGTGCTGTTGTTAACAAGACCAATTTTTGCACCATGGGCGCGGTCTCTGACCTGGTCAACATGGGTGATAGCGGGCGGATTCGCGCCTGGATTTTTGCCATGGCGGTGGCCCTGATAGGCGTCATTGTGCTGGAAGCCACGGGTGTGGTGAACGTGGATCAGACCCTGCCGCCCTATCGGGGCAGTAACTTCGCCTGGCTGGAATACATTCTCGGCGGAATCATGTTCGGGGTAGGCATGACCCTCGGCAGTGGCTGCGGTAACAAGACCCTGATCCGGATTGGCGGGGGTAACCTCAAATCCATCCTGGTTTTCGCGGTGATCGCCGTTTGTGCCTATTTCATGCTCAACCCGTTCCCGGGTACCGACAAAACACTTTATTCCGTGCTGTTCTATCCCTGGACCAATCCGACCAGTGCCAGTCTGACCACCGGGCAGGATCTGGGCAGCGTCATCGGCAATACAGTGGGCGCGGATATCGGCACCACCCGCACCGTCATCGGGCTGATTCTGCTTGCCCTGATGCTGTGGTTTGTCTTCAAATCGGCTGATTTTCGCCGCAGTTTCGACAACAAACTGGCCGGTGTGGTGGTCGGTCTGGCCATTATCGCCGCCTGGTATGCGACCGATAGCATGGTTGTCATTGACGCTGATGGTGAAATGCTCAGCTGGACCCAATATGCCAATCCCGGCAACTGGGACATGCTGCAGGACAGTTCAGCAACCCGGCCGCGCGATGTCGGCGTGCAGTCCTATACCTTCATTAATCCCATCGGCCAGACCCTGCGCTACGCTGTCA
>CBDUOW010000135.1:0-5091 GCA_965368945.1 uncultured Gammaproteobacteria bacterium | reverse complement strand
GAATTCTTGACGCCGCCAAACGGCAGACGCGGATCACTTTTCACCAGACCATTAATAAAGGTGGCGCCGGATTGCATCTGGCGTGCCAGCCGCTCACCCCGTTGGGTGTCCCTCGTCCAGATACTGCCGCCCAGTCCATAGGGTGAATCATTGGCAATACGGATCGCATCGTTTTCATCGCGGGCGCGGATCACGATCGCCACCGGTCCGAACAGCTCTTCGCCATAAGCCCGCATGCCGGGTTCCACCCGATCCAGAATGGAGGGCAGATAATACGCACCGCTGCCTTCCCCTGCTTGGCAGCCGGTGACCGCTTCCGCCCCGGCGGCGATACTGTCGGTCACCTGTTGATGCAGTTCATCACGCAGATCATTACGCGCCATCGGCGCCAGGGTGGTGGTTTCATTCATGGGATCGCCCACCTGCAGGGCTTCCGCCCCGGCCTTGAAACGCGCCACAAAGTCTTCGGCAATGGCATCCACCACGATAAAACGTTTTGCCGCAATGCAACTCTGGCCGGTATTGAGATAGCGCGAGGCCACCGCCACCTTGGCGGCCTCATCCAGGTCCGCGTCCTCCAGCACAATAAACGCATCCGAACCGCCCAGCTCCAGTACCGATTTCTTGATATTGGCGCCCGCCGTGGCGGCCACTTGGCGCCCGGCCGGCTCACTGCCGGTCAGGGTCACCGCATGCACGCGCGGATCCTCGATCACCTTCTGCACCTGCGAGGCGCGAATCATCAGGGTACGGAATACGCCGGTAGGGAATCCGGCCAGATGAAAAACCTCTTCTATCGCCAGTGCCGACTCCGGCACATTGGAAGCATGTTTCAGCAAACCGGTATTGCCCGCCACCAGCGCCGGCGCAGCAAAGCGAAACACTTGCCAGAAGGGAAAATTCCAGGGCATCACCGCCAACACGGTGCCCATCGGCAGATAGGCGACAAAACTATGGCTCGCATCCGAAGCCAGGGTTTCATCCTTGAGAAACTCGGGACCGTTATCGGCATAGTACTCACACACCAGGGCACACTTTTCCACTTCAGCCCGCGCATCGTTGATCAACTTGCCCATCTCGGTGGTAATAATCCGCGCGTATTTATCCTTGTTATCCCGCAGCACCTGCGCCGCCTTGCGCATCAGGTCACAACGTTCCGCAATGGGGGTAGTCGCCCAGCCCGGTGTCGCCCCGGCAACCTGGCTCAATGCCGCTTCCACGCTGGCATCGTCCCAGACAGGGATTTCCTTGACGGTCTCGCCCGTTGCCGGGTTGATCACCTCAAAACTCATAACCTCTCCTTTGATTTATTCATGGCGGAATGCAATATTAATCAATAGTATAGACGCCTGTTGAACGAGTATGGTTCAATTTCCAATAACCCCCTGCGGGCAAACTTTTTATCGCGATATAATGGGGCCGGTAACGACACCCGATAGCGATACTCATAAAAACATTTCGTGTTACAGAGGTACAGTATGAAACAGCAGATTTGTGTACTCGGCGGCAGCGGCTTTGTCGGTGAACGTGTTGTCAGTACCCTGGCGGCACAGGGCCATACCATCCGCGTGCTAACCCGCCGACGTGAACGTCATCGTGATCTGCTGGTTCTGCCTACGGTTGAAGTCATTGATGCCGACGTCCACAAGCCTGAAGACCTCAAGCAACACTTCGCCGGCCAGGACACGGTGATCAACCTTATCGGGATTCTCAATGAAAAACGCGATAACGGCAAAGGCTTCTACCAAGTGCATGTGGAGCTGACGCAGAAAGTGCTCGAGGCCTGTAAGGCGCAGGGCGTGAAGCGTCTGCTGCATATGAGCGCACTGAACGCCGATCCCGCCATGGGGAGCAGTTATTACCTGCGCAGCAAGGGGGAAGCCGAACAACGGGTCCATGCCGCCCAGGGCATCAAGGTCACCAGTTTCCGTCCTTCAGTGATCTTTGGCCCCGGCGACAGTTTCTTTAATCGTTTCGCCGGCTTATTGCGCATGACCCCCGGTGTCTTGCCGCTGGCCTGTGGCCAGAGTCGCCTCGCCCCGGTGTATGTGGGAGATGTGGCGCAGGCGTTTGCCCGCAGCCTGAATAATCCCGCCACCTATGGGCAACGCTATAACCTCTGCGGACCCCATGAATACACCCTGCAACAACTGGTGCAATACACCGCCGAGCTGATGGGATTGAAACGCCACGTCATTTCGCTCGGCAAATTCAGCTCACTGCTGCAGGCGAATGTATTGCAATATTTCCCGGGCAAGCCTTTCAGCCGGGATAACTATCGTTCGCTGCAGATGCCCAGTACCTGCAGGAAAGGCGAAGATGTATTGCGCAATGTGTTTGGTATCGAACCCACGGCAATCGAAACGGAAGTCCCCCGCTATTTGATGCATCGTGTGAGCCGTGAACAATACATGGATTTTCGGCGTCACGCCCGGCGTGAATAAGCGGTACGGTAATTTCACTTAGCCCGCCGAGAACAAAAAGCGATTCCGCATGCAAATCTATAAAGTCGGTGGCTGTGTTCGGGATGAACTGCTGGGCCTGCCCGTCAAGGATCGCGACTGGGTCGTGGTGGGTGCTACGCCGCAGCAGATGCTGGACGCCGGCTATAAACCGGTGGGCAAGGACTTTCCGGTCTTCCTGCACCCCGACACCCATGAAGAATATGCCCTGGCCCGCACCGAGCGCAAAACCGCGCCGGGTTACACCGGCTTTGCCTTTCATGCCGATCCTGATGTCACACTGGAAGAAGATCTGCTAAGGCGTGATCTCACCATTAACGCCATGGCGGAAACCGAATCCGGTGAGCTCATCGACCCCTGTCACGGACGCGAGGATCTGCAACAACGGCTGTTGCGGCATGTATCGCCCGCCTTCGTGGAAGATCCGGTACGCATCCTGCGTGTGGCCCGTTTCGCCGCGCGCCTGGCGCCTTTTGATTTTCAGGTGGCCGAGGAAACCCTGGGCCTGATGCGGGAGATGGTCAACAACGGCGAAGTGGATGCGCTGGTGCCGGAACGGGTCTGGCAGGAAACTGTTCGCGCCTTGAGCGAAGCAGTACCGACACGCTTCTTTGAGGTGCTGCGTGAATGCGGCGCGCTGGCGAGGTTGTTTCCCGAACTGGAACAACTCTATGGGGTACCGCAACCACCGGAACATCACCCGGAGATCGACACCGGGGTTCACACCATGATGGTGCTGGAGCAGGCCGCACGTTTATCGAATGATCCCGCGGTGCGCTTCGCCGCGCTGGTGCACGATCTGGGTAAAGGCACCACGCCCCAGGAAGAATGGCCCAGACATATCGCGCATGAAGCGCACGGAGTGCCACTGGTGAATGCCCTGAGTCTGCGCCTCAAGGTCCCCAATGACTTTCGGGACCTGGCCGTGCTCGTCACCCGCTACCATTTGCATTACCATCGCGCCGCTGAAATGCTGGACTCGACTTTTCTGGATACCTTGCAGTCGCTGGATGCATTCCGCCGCCCGCAGCGCTTCGAACAATTCCTGCTGGCCTGCGAAGCCGACTCGCGTGGCCGCCCCGGTTATGAAGATCAAACCTTCGAGCAACCCAAAATTTTCCGCGAAGCCTTTGCCGCCGCCGCGGCCATCGATGCCGGCGAACTGGCACAACAGGGTTTGCAGGGCGAAGCGATTGGCAAGGAGCTGGCGCATCTGCGACTGGCGGCGATCAAACAGGCACGTGCACCTTATATAAAGCACAAAGATTAGTGCTGCGCTACCCATGGCCTTCAAGGATTACTTTTCCGATCATGCGGCCGGCTATGCCAGTTATCGGCCACATTATCCGGCCGCGATGTTCCAATGGTTGACAGAGCAATGTGCCCAGCATCGTAACGTCTGGGACTGCGCCACCGGTAGTGGCCAGGCGGCGGTCGCACTGGCGCCCTGCTTTCAACGCGTCATCGCCACCGATGCCAGTCACACGCAACTGACGCAGACAACGCCGCACGACAACATCCACTATGTCTGTGCCAGCGCTGAACTGGCACCACTAGTTAGTAACTCGCTGGATTTGATTACTGTCGCCCAGGCGGCCCACTGGTTTGACCGGCCTCGGTTTTATCGCGAAGTGGATCGATTGTTAGTCCCTGATGGTGTTCTGGCGTTGTGGTGTTACGGTCTGTTTCAGATCACGCCGGAGATTGATGCACTGATACTGGACTATTATCAACACACGGTAGGCGAGTACTGGCCGCCGGAGCGACGCCATATTGAGCAGGCTTATCAAAACATCGGCTTTCCCTACTCAGAAAGAGATACGCCCAACTACCAGATGCAGCTCGAATGGAATCTACCTCAGGTCATGGGTTATCTTGCGACCTGGTCGGCCACTCGGCTGTTTGTAAAAGCCACGGGGCGTGATCCACTGCTGACATTAGAACAGCTGTTAACGGCAGCCTGGGGTGATCCCCAACAACGCCGCCCCATTCACTGGCCGATACACCTCAAAGTCGGAAGCAAGCCGTGAACATCACGCAACTCGATCACCTGGTACTGACCGTTATAGACATCGACGCCACGTGTCGGTTTTATGCCGATCATCTCGGCATGGAAGTCATTACCTTTGGCAATAACCGCAAAGCGCTGCGCATCGGCAATCAAAAGATTAACCTGCATCAACTCGGTTACGAGTTTGAACCCAAAGCCGCGAGACCCACGTCCGGCTCGGCCGATCTGTGCTTCCTCAGCGACACCCCGCTGGAAGACATCATCACCGAACTGCAACAGGCCGGGATCGCCATCCTCGAAGGACCGGTGCAACGCACCGGCGCCAGTGGGCCGATCATTTCGATTTACCTGCGTGATCCGGACGACAACCTGATCGAAATCAGCAATGCCCTGTAACAACTCCGCCCTGCATGAACACATTTATAGGGTATGATCCGCCTATGAGCACACCCCCCAAAGTCGGCTTTGTCAGCCTCGGCTGCCCCAAGGCGCTGGTCGATTCCGAGCAAATCCTCACCCAGTTACGGGCCGAGGGTTATGACATCGTACCCACCTACCATGACTCCGACCTGGTGGTGGTTAACACCTGCGGCTTTATCGACAGCGCGGTGGCGGAAT
>CBDUOW010000134.1:0-5096 GCA_965368945.1 uncultured Gammaproteobacteria bacterium | reverse complement strand
TTGCCTTTTGACTTGGACATTTTCTGTCCCTTGGCATCCACCGTGAAGCCATGGGTCAACACGCCGCGATAGGGTGCGACGCCCTGCATGGCGATCGACGTCAACAGGGAGGACTGGAACCAGCCACGATGCTGATCGGAACCTTCCAGGTAAAGATCCGCAACCGGGTAATCCTGGATACCCTCACGTTGATTCAACACCGCATAGTGGCTCACGCCGGAATCAAACCACACATCCAGGGTATCGCTGAGCTTGTCGTAGTCGGCCGCCTCGTCACCCAGCATGTCGGTAAGCTCCAGCTCAAACCAGGCATCGATCCCCTGTTGTTCGATGCGCTTGGCCACCTCCTCGATTAACGCCACGGTACGCGGATGCAGTTTACCGGTTTGTTTATGCACGAATAGCGGAATGGGAACACCCCAGGTCCGCTGGCGGGAAATACACCAGTCGGGACGGTTTTCCACCATGCCCGCGATTCGGGCTTCACCCCAGTCAGGCATCCATTGGGTTTGCTTGATGCTCTGCAGTGCAGCTTGACGTAACCCTTTCTGGTCCATGCTGATGAACCATTGGGGCGTGGCGCGGAATATAATCGGAGTTTTGTGACGCCAGCAATGCGGATAACTGTGACGAATCGCTTCCTCATGCACCAGGTTATTGTGCGCCTTTAAGACTTCGATCACGCTGGCATTGGCCTGGAAGACATGCTGGCCTGCAAACAGCGGCGTACCGGCAACGAACTTGCCGTCGCCACCGACCGGGTTATCCACCTTGAGTTGATAGCGGGTACCGACCACGTAATCGTCCTGACCATGCCCCGGCGCCGTGTGTACCGCGCCGGTACCGGCTTCGGTAGTAACATGCTCGCCCAGGATCACCGGCACTTCCCGTTCATAGAACGGATGCATCAGCTTGAGTCCTTCCAGTTCCTCGCCCTTGCAATACGCTACGACCCGATAATCATCCACATCATAGCGACTCATGGTCTCGGCTATTAAAGGTTCGGCAAGCACCAGGCGTTCGGTGACATGATCGCCGACGCCGCCACATTGCACCACGGCATACTCGAGATTGGGATTGAGCGCCACCGCCTGGTTCGCCGGCAGGGTCCAGGGGGTGGTGGTCCAGATCACGAACGAGATCGGTCCTTCACCTGCATGGCCTTCCACATGATGACAACGGCTCAGCAAGGCTTCTTCATTCATCACCTGGAAGCGCACATCGATGGCCGGCGAGGTTTTGTCCTCGTATTCCACTTCCGCCTCGGCCAGGGCGGAACCACAATCCACACACCAGTGCACCGGCTTGGAACCTTTGTGCAGGTGGCCGTTATCGATGATGCGACCCAGGGCGCGCACGATGTCCGCTTCATACTGAGGGTCCATGGTGAGATAGGGGCGATCCCATTCTCCAATAATCCCCAGACGAATAAAGTCCTTGCGCTGGCCATCCACCTGCTTGCCGGCATAGTTGCGGCAGGCGTTACGGAATTCCGCCGGCGTAACCTTTTGACCGGCCTTGCCGACTTTCTTTTCCACCTGGTGTTCGATGGGCAAACCATGACAATCCCAACCGGGTATATAGGGCGCATCGAAACCACTCAGGGTCCTGGCCTTGACGATAATATCCTTCAATACCTTGTTGACGGCATGGCCGATATGAATGTCGCCATTGGCATAGGGCGGCCCGTCATGCAGCATGAACACCGGCCGTTGTTGCTGTTTCGCCTGTTCCCGTAATCTGGCGTAGATATCCATCTGCTCCCAGCGTTTGAGAAACTCCGGCTCGCGATTAGCCAGGTTACCGCGCATGGGGAAATCCGTCTGGGGAAGATTGAGTGTGTCTTTGTAATCTGCCACTGTTGTCTCTTGTTATCTCAAATATAAATAAAAAGGATTAACGGCTCAGGCCGCGCTGTTTTCGAAATAGGCTTGCGCGGCATCAACATCCTTCTGGATCTGGGCCTTCAATGCCGTGAGTGAATCATATTTCTCTTCATCACGCAGCTTGTGTAAAAAACTGACCTGGATATGCCGACCATAGATTTGCTCATCGAAGTCAAACAGGTGCACCTCGAGTATGGTACGGGTACCATCGACCGTCGGCCGCGTACCCAGGCTGGCCACCCCCGGCCAGGGTTCCTTATCCAGGCCATAAACCTCAACCACAAAAATGCCCTGCAAGGGTGCGGCTTTACGATGCAAAAAAATATTGGCAGTCGGAAACCCCAGTTTGCGACCTAACTTCTCGCCATGGGCAACCCGACCACTCATGCGAAAGTCCCGCCCCAACAGGCGGACCGCTTCATCCAGTTGCCCCTGTTCCAATGCCAGGCGAACTCGCGTACTGCTGACCCGTTCACCTTCGACACTGAAGGTATGCATGTTAACCACCTGGAAACCATATTGTTCACCCGCCGCTTGCAGGTGCTTGAAGGTACCTTCACGGTCACGACCAAAGCGAAAGTCATCACCCACCACCAGGTATTTCACCCCCAGTCCATCCACCAGGATGCGGCGAATAAATTCCTCCGCCGACATTTCGGCCAGCTTGCGATTAAAGGCCAGACACAGCACCCGCCGGACGGCATAGCGTCGCAAGGCTTCAATCTTTTCACGAAACCGGGTCAGGCGCGGCGGCGCAAATTGCGGCAGGAAATATTCCCGCGGCTGCGGCTCGAAGGTGATCACCGCCGCCGGTAACCCCACGGCATCAGCTTTCTCCGCCAGTTGGCCGATCACCGCCTGATGACCCAGATGCACCCCATCGAAATTTCCGATCGTGGCCACGCAGCCATGGTGACTCGGTCGCATATTGTGCAGGCCGCGGATCAGTTCCATTTTCGTATCATGTATATAAAAAAGAGTGGGAGTATAACAAGAACAGTGACCCGTGCGTCAGACGCGCGGCTTATGCAGGGCACCAAGTCGTAAGCCGCCCAACCACAAGATCGCGAAATACACCGCCGCTCCGGCAGACACGGCCAACACCAGGCGACCGATCCGGTTAAGGCTATCGGCTTGCATCCAGCCAGCCAGATCACCCCCCAACCACCAGAGCAGGGCAAACATGGCAGCACAGGCGAACAGGACCTGGGCAAACAACCGGCCCCAGCCAGGGTCCGGGTTATAGACCTTTTGGCGTCGCAGGCCACGCAGTAACAAGCCCGCGTTGAGGAACGCGGACAGGGACGTCGCCAGGGCCAGTCCCGCATGGGCGCCCGGGATGGCCAATTGAACCAGGGTCACCACAAAGATAATGTTCAACAACATATTGACCACCATGGCAATCACGCCCACCTTAACCGGTGTCTTGGTGTCCTGGCGGGCAAAGTAGCCCGGCGCCAATACCTTCACCAGGGTAAAGCCCAGCAAGCCGAAAGAGTAGGCCCATAAACTGACCTGCGCCATTTGCACATCCAGCTCGACAAAGTCGCCATACATGAACAGCGTGGTCAGGATGGGTCCGGCCAACACCGCCAGGCCGACCGCCGCCGGTGCGCCAACGATCAATACCCAGCGCAGCGCCCAGTCGATCATGTGGGAAAAGGCCCGCGGATCCGCCTGGCCATGTTTTTCCGACAGGTTAGGCAGGATCACCGTCGCCAGGGCAATGCCAAACACGCCAAGAGGCAGTTCCATCATGCGATCCGACAAATACAGCCAGGTCACACTGCCCGACACCAGGAAAGATGCGATCAGGGTGTCAAACAGCAGGTTAATCTGCATGACCGAGGAACCGAAAATGCCCGGCAACATCAATCTCATTACTTTGCGCACCCCAGGATGGCGCCAGCCCCAACGAGGACGTGGCAACAAACCCAGCCGGGCGACAGCCGGTAGCTGAAAGGCCAGTTGCACAATACCGGCAATGAATACACCCCAGGCCAGGGCGGTGATCGGCTCTTCCATCCGGGGCGCCAGCCAAAGGGCCGCGGCGATAAGACTGAGGTTAAGCAGTACCGGGGTAAATGCCGGGATGGCAAACCGACCGTAGCTATTCAATATTCCGGCGGCAAATGCCGTCAGGGAAATAAAGAAAATATAAGGAAAGGTAATGCGCAACATACCGGCGGTGAGATCAAACTTGGCGTCCTGACCGATAAACCCGGGCGCAAACACCATGACCAGTAAAGGCGCTGCCACCACCGCCACCACCGTGATCATAAACAGGATGCCGGCCAGGGTGCCGGCCACATGTGCCGCCAGATCCCGTACCTCGGCCTGATCAGATTGGGTTTTATACTCCGTCAGCACCGGTACAAAGGCCTGGGAAAACGCGCCCTCGGCAAACAGGCGGCGCAGGAAATTGGGGATCTTGAAGGCCACCAGAAAGGCATCCGTGGCCGCATCCGCGCCGAAGATACGGGTAAACACCATGTCCCGCAGCAGTCCCATGATACGGGACAGGAGGGTCATGGCACTGACCACGGCGGTGGATTTGAGGAGGCTCATCGGTAAATTCGCTAACGACTCGGATACATCAGGCTATATGTTATAAGCAGTTGTTTTTATTTGGGTTATCCCGGCATTGCCGCAAGCATAGCATGAGCCGGGAAGGTTCAACTAGGATGAGGTGACAGAAACGGCAAATCCCCTCCAGGCCGTTGACAAACAGGGCCAAAACCACGATGATACGCGGCTTTCTCAACACCAGTAGTCAGGAGACAGGTTTTGGCAAACACTGCACAATCCAGAAAACGCGCCCGTCAGGCGGAAAAACACCGTCAGGGTAATGCGAGCTACCGCTCCATGTTCCGTACTTTCATCAAGAAAGTGATCGCCTCTGTCGAAGCTGGTGACAAAGAACAAGCGCAAGCCGCTTACAAAAGTGCCGCGGCGATGATCGACAAGACTGCCAATAAGGGCCTGATCCACAAGAACAAGGCAGCCCGACAAAAAAGTCGTTTGAATGCCCGCGTCCGTGCCATGTAAACAGGCGTTGATTGAACATAAAAAAGCCGGTCGTTCACTGAACATGGAGACCGGCTTTTTTCTTGCCTGAATTCCGGTACTCCTGGTCTCAGAAAACCACCATATCATCACGGTGAATCAGCTCGGGCTCGGCCACATAACCCAGGATTTTCTCAATCTGTT
>CBDUOW010000133.1:0-5114 GCA_965368945.1 uncultured Gammaproteobacteria bacterium | reverse complement strand
CAAGCTCATAAAGTTTATTCATGTATTCAGTATCAAAAGGCTCTTTGGATTCGACGTCAAATGCGCCAGGTATATATGCTAAATGATATTTCAGACCGTCGCGTTTTGTAGCAAGATATATCTGATACATATCACCAATGCCCTGGGTGCGTATTAAGGAACTCACTGTTCGACCAGCAATAGATGGTACGCTACGCTCGAGAGTTTTCCACTTTGGCTCCAATATGGAATTACGAATCAAATAGACTTGCGGGGTGCCTTTAACTTTGACTTTCTGTTTGACTCTACCCCAATCGATACCCAATGGATAAAGAAATACTTGTGAGGTAGCACCCCCATCCACATGCATTTCATCGAAGCGCTCGCCACGCGCCTCCACCTCGATCATCACCGGCGGAAAGGTGACCGGAATCGAGGCAGAAGCCAGTAAAATGTCATGGATTAATTCCTTGACGCCGGGCTTACCACTACTAGCAATAAGACCAATGTCCCATATGACTGGCCGTAACGCATCCAGGTTAGTCGTACCAATATACAACTCTCGTCCTTTTCGGTACTCATCGGCAATCGCTCGCACCATAGCATCATCAACATACCTGGCAATCATGGCGCGAAGCGGAGATGAATCAGACATTGCGTCACTCTGGAATCCCTCAAATTTGTTACGTGCTGTTATCAAGTCTTTAGTGGTAGAAGTGGTAAAGACTGCCTTAAGTTGCGCATCATAATCGGAGCCGAGAAAAGCAAATGGCGCAATCAATGCCCCCGTGCTAATGCCGGTGACCATCGTAAACTCCGGGCGTGTTCCTGCTGCGGTCCAACCGTTAAGCAGGCCCGCACCAAATGCCCCTCTGGCACCACCACAGGAAATCGCTAAGTAATGATGTTCTTCACCATAAACAGCTGGATAGCGTTGGCGTAACTGGCCATCAGAGAGAGCGAACCATTCATCGGTATAAGGTGGCGCTGAATCACCCCAATACCGCGCATCAGGAATACCGGCAATTTGTGCCTCATTACCGAGTTCTGCTGGAAGGGGATTGCGCGGTGGAACCGATCCGCAACCCTGCAGCAAAACAACCAGCAATAAGATCCATATCGATACATGCTTGATGTTTACGATCTCAATTCGTCTTGAATTTGTAGATTGAGTAACAAACACATTGCTCAGATAATGAAACATTTCTGGCTCCTGTTCATTTAACTCTGCACTAGTCCATAAATACATTACTAGCTACTGTCCGCATCAGGGGAACCCTCAGGCGGATAGTCGAGGGTATCTTCAATCTCCTTCCGATATTTCTCCTCAAAATCCGGAAACGGCAATTTGTGGGCAGAGGCCCATTCCCGCACCTGCTTCTCGGCAGATTGCTGGCGTTCTTCATCGAGCCCGCCATCGCGAGTGTGATACAAGGTACGTGACGGAAAGGCGAAGCCGGTACCGGCCTGTTTGATAATCTTCATAACGCGCAGGAGAATATCCTCCTGAATGGCAAGGAATTCGTTATAGTTTCGCGATGCGATGTATGCGCGGACCGCAACATTCAAGGAGTAGTCCCCGAATCCAATAAAACGCACACGCAAGGGATCTTGCACCGTGTGAATTGTTTTCGGGTGCGCCTGAAAAAGCTCACGCAACTCTGCCAGTACAAAGCGCATCTGATTATCCGTGGTCTCATAACGTAAACCAAGAGTCGTCGTGAGCAGAAATCGATCGCAGGCGCTCAGGTTAACAATGTTCCGTTGGGCGAATTCTGCATTGGGAATGGTGATCAAGGTGCGGTCGAAACGACGGATTTTGGTAGAACGCAGCCCGATGGACTCCACCCAACCGACCGGACGCCAGCCCGGTGTTGAGTCCTCATCATAACGACAGAGATCGCCAACTCCTACCGGATGATCAGCAAATAAATTGAGCGCCCCCATAAAATTTTCCAGCGTGCTTTTCGCAGCAAGCGCAATAGCAATACCCCCTACACCGGCACCGGTAACTAACCCATAAACCGGCACGCCAATCTCGGTCAGTATACGAATAATAAGTATCACTACCGCAACCATTCCAACGGTGCGTGAAATCAACCTGATGAGGGAAGCATTCAGGCTTTCGGCCTTGATCCGGGGCGAAGCAATAATGATTTCGGCCACCTGGCTAGCCGTCAGCCATACGAACCAAACCAGCGTAATGCCATAACTGAGAAACAATACATAATGTGTTAGTTCAATCGCTGCACCCGTAATATTGAGCTGCTGTTGGGTTAGGTAACGTATCAGCGGTAACACGATAAGAATGCTCAATGGCGTAATCAGATGACGCAAGTAGGAAACAAGAAATCCACCCCAGGCCCTGGCGTGTGTCCAGCGATATACTGCAATCACCACGCCCAGTCCCAATCCGATCAGCAGCAAACTGAGAAACCATTTCCATAATATCTGGCCAAACAGCGTGTAATTTAACCAGTCCGGTAGCGCCTCGACCCACGTAATGGGAATCATCCAACCAGTAATTAGCTGATTAATCCGATACACGTTCTTGATGGGCATCGGCTGCAAGTAAGGCTGGTCGCGCATTACTTCGTAGAAACGTCGGGCATGTTTAACGGTGTTCGAACTGAAAAGATATTCTCCAACACTGGGGCCTTCCTCGATGCGCACGATGGTGATCTCAGTGCCAGGTATACGCCAACGCCTTACTTGCTCTATCTCCTCCTCTCCACTCGTTTCCATAGGCGTATCGGGAATGTCCTCTAGGTTTGGTAATTCCAGGCGGGCCATGACTTCCCAAAGCAGGTAAAAGGTTTCGTCTGCAATCTTGCGATGGTTGGCGGGCGCGACCTGGCTCAGATCGAACAGCCGCTCCGCCTTATCCGAGATTTGCCAAAGTGCTTGCTGTGTGGCTGGACTTGGTGATTCACGAAATTCAGCATAGCGATCAGCCGCCTCTTTGGTAAGCGTGATAAAGCTCTGCATGGTCGCGCGCGGATTCGAGGTATCCACGGGTGACAGGGGTTGACCAACACCAGCGGTACTAGTGAGAAGTAGCAGCAGTGATATCGCTATCCTAAAGGACATGTGTTCATCTCCAGTAATGTCCCTTCAACCAGGCGTATGTTCCGTAGTTATCATCAACCTGCCGGAATGGTCACGAGTGGCAGCCCTTCCTTCCCGCCGGATTCAGTCAACGAAAACAAAATCATCAAATAGGCGAATATCCGCTTGGATTGAAAGTCCCGATCGTCGATCCAGTACCAATAATCCTTGTAGCGAACTGCGATAAAGGCATCCTCCGGTTTTTCCTCGCTGTGCTGAATGCTAACTAAGCGTCGCCCATCATCCGGCGCATCTATCTTAATGAGTGAAGAAACAGTGCGTCCTTCTACCACGTGTTGCTCAGGTACCGTTATCTGGCCGGCCAGTTCGACCATCATGGACAACATGGAGCGTGTCAGCATCGCCAACTCTGTGTCGTTTTTTGCCACTTCCCCGAACGTTACCGTGTATTCCTTCGCCCCCCTGCGCATTCCCAGCAGTTTCACCAGCTCATCTTCCGCGGCAAGGATATCCGGAGACACATTACGACGCCGAATCACCATAATTGTGGTTTTTTTACCATCTTCATCGCTGATGACCCGCATGCCAATCGCACTCGAACTCTGCAGCATATCGAGTAGCTCAATCACCCGAAAATATTCTGCATCTGCGGTCCGTTGGCCTGCGCCGGCAGTCTTCGGAGCGCGCAGGCCGTTCACGGCTTCCAGGGTTAACGGCAGAACGATTTCGGCGGGCCAGCCTGCCTGCAGCAAGAACAAGACTGCATGGGGAGGTACCGGCGTCATGAAGTTCTTATTGAATTGGGCGCCAGTAATCGGTGCATAGGTGATCGTCGGCCTGTCGGTGTACTTGCCGGCCGCACCTAATGACAAAGTATCGGGAACAACATCGCTGTCGACAAGGGTTCCTCCCAGATTGACCGAACTTTCCAGGGTATAGCCGCTGACTATAGACGCCACTTCCATGAACAAGGGCATGTCGGCGTAGCGAACCTTGACGATGTTAAGCAGCGTCTGTTCTTTCCAGGAATCAGACACCGCCGTGTTGTAATCGAAACGATCCCGCGGCACTGTATTGGGGCCGATGTGACTGCAAGCGGCAAGTAACAAACTGCCTGTAATCAATATAAGATACTTGCGAGTCATCGCCGATTTCCTGTTATTGTTTTCCAGGTCAGCACTCATTTGAAATACCATATCGTGTACCTTTCAGCTTTTCCCATCGATTGATGTATCACTCATTCCGGCTGCCACTATCTTGCGTTCAGAATCGGAAAGCGATACCAGCCATCGGACCACTGAAGTTGAGATCGTCAAACACCGGGCTGTCGTCGAAATCCCACTCCAGATGCCGATAAGCGGCGACGAGATTAACCCGGCTGAAGGCATAACCCACACCGCCGAAAGCTTGCCAGGTCATTTTCGATTCACCCGTGCCAATATCAAGGTAATACGGCAGATACCAGTGTTCGGTCAGTCCGAAGCGACCATCAATACCGATAACGGCGTCCCATACGTCACCTGAATCAGATATCTGAGGCAGCGGTGTTCCAGCGACCGTTAAGTCCAATCTGGACTTTAACTGCAGATAGCGTGCACCAAACCGCAGGTCGAGCCGATTTTTAGCTGGTTGAATAAGAGAACGACCCGCGGTGAGCGTGACCACCCAGCCTTCAATGTCAACATTGGCACTTATTGGCAGAGGCACGGTAACTTGTTTGTCGGCTTCTACGGACAAATAGATCACATCCGCCGCGTACGACCACTCTCGTTTACGAACGTCAATAACACCCATGAAGGCAGAATCAAGATTATCGATCAGATCACTGGCATCAACATTAACACCGGAGTCTGCCGTTGTGTTGCCGCCCATGGAGGCATACCATAAATAGAGGGCGCCCGTCACCTTCCACCGATCATCATTATCAGGACTCGCGGCATGAGCAGGCATGATACCCACCAACAGCAATGTCGCTGTCAACATAAATGCAGTCAGATTATTTTTTATCAGGGCTCTGTTCATTGCAATGTCTCCTTTACTATATTTGTTCATTTCTCAAACCGTCG
>CBDUOW010000132.1:0-5120 GCA_965368945.1 uncultured Gammaproteobacteria bacterium | reverse complement strand
CTCGTCACTTGTCACTCGTCCCTTGTTTTATGTCACTCGTCCCTTGGTATCGATAAACATCGCGTCACCATAGCTGAAAAAGCGATAACGCTCGGCCACGGCATGCCGATAGGCTCGCATGATGTTGTCATGGCCCGCAAAGGCGCTGACCAGCATCAACAGGGTTGATTCGGATAAATGAAAATTGGTCAGTAGCGCATCGACGACGCGGAAGCGATAACCCGGGGTGATAAAAATATCCGTCTCCCCATTATATGCCGCGAGTTCGCCAGCCTGGGCAGCGGTTTCCAGACAACGCACACTGGTCGTCCCTACCGCAATGACACGGCCACTGTGTGCCCGGGTTTTGCTGACAGCCTGCACCACCTCATCGTTGAGTTGCATCCACTCGGAATGCATCTGATGCTCATCGATATCATCCACCCGTACCGGTTGAAACGTGCCGGCGCCCACATGCAGCGTGACGAAAACAATCTCCACACCTTGCTGCTGAATGAGTTGCAGCATGGCCTCATCAAAATGCAGGCCGGCGGTGGGTGCCGCTACGGCCCCTTGCCGGCGCGCATAGACGGTCTGATAACGATCCCGATCGGTATTGATATCTTCACGTTCGATATAAGGCGGCAACGGCATGTGGCCAAGCCGGTCCAGGATCGCCGCCACATCCGCTTCAGGCTGCGCCCCATCCCTGAACTTCAAGACAAAAAAATCACCCTCACGCCTGACGACCTCCGCCTCCACCCCATCATCAAATAATAATTGGCGCCCCGGCCTGGGTGACTTACTTGCCCGGACGTGGGCCAGTAGCTCATCGTGGCCAAGCAAGCGCTCCACCAATACTTCAACCTTGCCACCGCTGTCTTTTTGACCCAGTAAGCGTGCCGGAATCACCCGCGTATCGTTCAATACCAGCAGGTCACCCGGCTGCAACAGAGAAGGGAAATCTCGGAACTGCCGATCTGTTATTTGCCCCGTATCGGCCTGCAGATGCAACAAACGGCTCGCCGGTCGCTGCTCGGTCGGATGCTGGGCAATCAGCTCGGAAGGCAACTCAAACTGGAAATCACTACGTCGCATGGCGCGCGAGCATAGCAGTTTGGCTTTTACAACACCATGCGGGCTCCCTATAATAGGCGCCTTCGTAATGGCCGAGTGGTGGAATTGGTAGACACGCAGCACTCAAAATGCTGTGCCTTCGGGCGTGTCGGTTCGAGTCCGACCTCGGCTACCATTTATTTATTTTCCTAATATATCCCAAGCATACCCTCAGACTATTGTCGAGGTACGCGTGTCACGCTTTGGTCAGGTATAATGGGAAGTTCCGACAATTATCAAGAACCTGATTCATGAATGCTGAAGTAAAAATTACCTCTTCCAACCGTCCGTTGGATCGCCCTTTGCCTGATGACAAACGTCTGCGATCACGCGTCAAATTGTTTGGCAATATTCTTGGTCAAATTTTGCACGATCATGCCGGTGACAAGGTTTTCAATGCCGTGGAAACCCTGCGCAAGGCCCATATTAGTCTGCTCAAAGCGGATGATATCCGCAAACGCCAACGTCTTACGGCACTGATTGAGTCGCTGGATCCGGAGTCCCTTGTTCATGTGGTGCGTTCCTTCAGCATTTACTTCAGCCTGGTGAATATCGCCGAAGAGGCTTATCAACATAAACAACGTCGGCGCGAAGTCAGTCGCGATGGTCCGCTATGGATAGGTTCTTTTGATGCCACCATGCGGGAGTTCTACCAGGAGGGCATTTCCGCCGAACAGGTGCAGCACTTACTGGATCGCCTGGCCTATATTCCGGTCTTTACCGCCCACCCCACCGAAGCAAAACGGCGAACCATTCTCGAAGCATTGCGACGGATTTTCATCATCAGTGAAGATCTGGAAACTACCCGTCTTTCGCGCATCCAGAAAGATGACATCCAGGCAAAACTGGAACGCCACATTCGTATCCTGTACGAATCCGATGAGGTGCGAATCAGCAAACTGAAAGTCATCGATGAAGTCAGTAATGGTCTCTATTATTTTCGTGAGTGCCTGTTTGCCTCGATACCGGAAACCTACCGCTATCTGGAAAATGCGATTCAACGCACTTATGGCACCGACCCGGCTGCACCGGAAATTAAAGTTCCAAGCTTTATTCGCTTTGGCTCCTGGATTGGTGGCGATCGTGACGGTAACCCGTTTGTTAAACCGGAAACCACTGCCACTGCGGTCCGACTGCAATCCCGTGAAATCCTGCTTGAATATTATGGCCGTATCAAGGCACTGCAAAAAATTCTGACCCTCTCGACTGATTTTATTCAGCCGTCTGAAGCCTTGCTGGCCAGCCTCGCCAGGGATGAGGCTGACATACCGGAAAGGTTTATCAATAAACCCGAGCAGTACAAGACGGAATCCTACCGCCGCAAACTGGTGTTGATGCAATCGCGTATCGAATGCAACCTGGCCAGACTGGCCCACAACCTGGATGAGACACCCTTACCGGAAAATGACTGTAGCTATCGCAACGAAGAAGGACTGCTTAACGATCTTTATATGATCCGTGATTCACTCATCAGCCACGAGGATGAGATTATTGCGCACGGTGAACTCCAGGAACTGATTCGCCTGGTTGAAACTTTTGGTTTCTTCCTGGCCCATCTGGATGTCCGCCAGGAATCGACAATCCACACCAATGCCGTCAGTGAAGTACTGCGACAACTGGATGGTACCGATTACGCTGCACTCCCGGAAGAAAAACGCCTTGCGGTGCTCGCTAACTGGCTGGAACAAAAAGCACCTCAAGTAGACAGTACCGAATTTACCGATATGAGCCGGGAAACACTCAAGCTACTTGATGTGATGGCGCAGATGCGCAAGGAAATCAGCCCCAAGGTGTTTGGCAATTACGTTATTTCCATGACCCATGCGGCCAGTCACGTCATGGAAGTCATGTTCCTTGCCTGGCTCGCCGGTCTCGCCGGCAACCGCAATGGCGACTGGTATTGTGATATCCGCATCTCGCCCTTGTTCGAAACCATTGTCGACCTGGCTCACATAGAACCGGTCATGAACCAGTTGCTGGAAAACAGCACCTATGCCGCCTTACTCAAGGCTTCCGGTAATTGTCAGGAAGTTATGCTGGGCTATTCAGATTCCTGTAAAGATGGCGGCATCCTCGCCTCGGCCTGGAATCTCTACCAGGCACAGCAGCAGATCACGGCCTTAACCAAAAAACACGGGGTCGATTTGCGCATGTTCCACGGCCGGGGCGGCACCATTGGTCGTGGCGGCGGCCCGACCCATGAGTCCATTCTGTCGCAACCAACCGGGACGGTTCACGGTGAAATCAAGTTCACTGAACAGGGTGAAGTGTTGTCGTATAAATACAGCAATACGGAAACGGCGGTGTATGAACTCAGTATGGGCATCACCGGCCTGATGAAAGCCAGCCGGAACCTGATTGCCGAACCGCAACCCGATAATCCGGAACACCTGGCCATTATGCAAGAACTTGCCGCCAGCGGGGAACGGCAATATCGCAGGCTGACCGATGAGACGCCGGGTTTTCTCGATTACTTCTACGAAGCGACGCCGGTAAGCGAAATTGCGTTGATGAACATCGGTTCGCGGCCATCACATCGTAAACAAGCCGATCGTTCCAAGGGATCGGTCCGTGCGATCGGCTGGGTATTTGGTTGGGCACAGTCACGTCATACCCTCCCGGCCTGGTATGGCATTGGTACGGCTCTGGAAAACTGGTTGACGCAACATCCACAGCAGTTGGACAAGTTGTTTGAAATGTATCGGGAGTGGCCTTTCTTCCGGGCGCTGCTTTCCAATTCACAAATGGCCCTGTTCAAGGCGGATATGCGTATTGCTGAATCCTATGTCGGTCTGTGTCTTAACCAGGAAAGTGCACGCCCGATTTATGACACCATCCATGCCGAATACCAGCGTACCGTCAACAAGGTATTACAGGTTGCGCAAATTGATGAACTGATGGGTGACACGCCGCGACTGGCGCGTTCACTCAAACGCCGTAATCCTTACCTGGATCCTCTTAATCAGATCCAGGTGACACTGCTTAAACGTTTTCGGGATGAATCAGAGGATGAAGAGAGTCGCAATCAGTGGCTGAATCCCTTACTGCGCACGATTAACGCCATTGCGGCCGGGATGCGAAACACGGGCTAGCAGCAACATGGTGTTGCTGCCCGCTCCTGATATCACTAATTAATTGATTGCTGTCAGGCGGCCTGGACCGGAATGGTATTCCGCGTGTGGGTGACCTGATTGTTCTCGCCCAGGTAAACCAGCTTCGGCTTGAAGTTCACCAGCTCCTGCTGGGTCAGGCCAACATAAGCACAGATAATCACAACATCACCCGGATTGGCCTTATGGGCCGCGGCACCGTTGACGGAAATAATACCGGAACCATCCTCAGCACGAATCGCATAGGTCCTGAAGCGCTCACCATTGGTGGCATTGTAGATTTCAATCTGCTCATATTCCCGGATACCCGAGATTTCCAGCAACTTCCCATCGATCGCGCAGGAGCCTTCGTACTCCAGCTCCGAATGAGTAACACTGGCACGGTGCAGTTTGGCTTTGAGCATCGTTGTCAGCATGAATCCACAACCTCGTGACTAAAAGAGTTGGCTATTTTAACACGGACATGCAACTGCGTCCTAACTCCCAAGTGATTATTTTCTAAAGGAATTAAATCCGAATATTGTCAATCAGCCGCGTCTGCCCCAGGCGGGCGGCGGCAACGATGACCAGATCAGCAGAGGTTTGCGGCGCTCCCAGGTCCTTTGCCGAGCGCACGCTGATGTATTCAGGCGTCATCCCTTCCGCCGCAATTTGCTCCATGGCCTGGCTTTCCAGTTGGGCAAAATCACCCTCGCCGGCCAGTATTTTGTCCCGCAGGGTTCGCAATGCACGATAGAGTGCCGGGGCTTTCTGCCGTTCCTCCACACTGAAACGACTATTTCTGGAACTCATCGCCAGACCATCTTCCTCACGACGGGTTGGCGTGCCGATGATCTCGATGGGAAAATTCAGATCGGTCACCATGCGTTGTATCACAAGCAATTGCTGGAAGTCTTTCTCGCCGAAGATTGCCAC
>CBDUOW010000131.1:0-5143 GCA_965368945.1 uncultured Gammaproteobacteria bacterium | reverse complement strand
CGAAGCCGTTAATAACTCACCAGGCTTAGTGGCATCCGGCCTGCATAAATCCGAATTCTACAAGCACATGTGGGAGACTATCACCGCCGGTGAAAGTTACAGCAATATTTTTATCAATCGACGCAAGGATGGCTCACTCTATTACGAAGAAAAAACCATTACGCCAATTAAAGATCAATCTGGCACGATTACCCACTATGTCGCAACAGGCAAGGATATTTCCGAGCGCATACAGATTCAAGAACGCCTGCAGCATATGGCGCACCATGATGCCCTGACGGATCTTCCTAATAGAAATCTGTTTCTTGATCGTCTGCAACAATCCCTTAACCGTGCACGCTGGCATGATCGTCTGGTAGCGGTGATGTTTATGGATCTGGATAGATTCAAGATTATCAATGATACATTAGGACATAATGTGGGTGACCAGTTATTACTACAACTAAGTCAACGTCTTGCTAAAACAGTACGTGACGGAGACACTATAGCTCGTTTTGGTGGCGATGAATTCGCTATCCTGTTGGATGATATCAATTCTGAAAGCCATATATCTTCACTAGCAGAAAAATTGCTTGACACGCTGGCAACGCCTTTCAAGTTCAACAAGCAGGAATTATTTGTAACTGCCAGCATTGGCGTCAGCATTTTTCCCAATGACGGAGAAGATTCCGATACTTTACTGCGCAATGCTGATGTTGCCATGTATCGCGCCAAGGACCTGGGTAAAAACAATTATCAATTCTATTCTGATGACCTGAGCGCACGAATCTTTGAACGCTTGGCGCTGGAGAATAATCTACGACATGCATTGGATCGTGACGAGTTTATTCTCTACTATCAACCACAGATTGACGCACGCACCAACAAGGTATCCGGAGTGGAAGCGTTGTTACGCTGGCAACATCCGGAACTTGGCCTGGTCACACCCAATAATATAATCCCACTCTTGGAAGAAACCGGCCTGATTGAAAAAGTTGGTCATTGGGTGCTAGAAACTGCTTGCCGTCAATCTCGCGCATGGCATGATGCCGGTTGGTCTTATTTACATATGTCGGTCAACATTTCCAGCCGCCAGTTTAATAATACTGACTTTATTTCCTCGCTGCATGACATTATCAACCAGACGAAAATAAACCCGGAATTTCTCGAGCTTGAATTGACTGAAAGTATGTTAATGCGTAATGCGAGTTCAACAATTAATGCTCTACACTCACTTAGTGGCCGGGGTGTACGCTTCGCAATTGATGACTTTGGCACAGGATACTCATCGCTCACTTACTTGCGCCGCTTCCCGATAGATACTATAAAAATCGATCGGTCATTTATCCATGATGTCACCGACAATCCGGATGATGCCGCCATTACATCAGCCATAATTGTGATGGCGCAAAGTCTTTCACTAAATGTTATTGCTGAAGGGGTTGAGAACCGGAAGCAGCTGGACTTCCTTACTTCACGTAACTGTCATTACCTTCAGGGTAACTTTTTCAGCCGCCCCCTGCCAGCTGAAGAATTAAGCCAATTTCTTGAAACGCAAAATAAATAAAATTACAGTGGGACTGATTAATAGTCAGAGTACTTCTTGGAACTGCCGCGCACTTTCTCGGCAGGATATTTTTCAGTATTAATTTTAATTTTGTCCTCAACGACCTGAAGGAGATCTACATCGAGGCGTTCACACATACGCATTAGATATATAAAGATATCCGCCATTTCCAGCTCAACTTCTCGACGCTTATCTTCGGGTAATGACTCACTTTGCTCCGGTGATAACCACTGAAAATGTTCCAATAGTTCCGCCGCTTCCACAATCAGAGCCATGGCAAGATTTTTTGGGCTATGAAATTGCTCCCAGTCTCGCTCCTCGGCAAACGCCTTGAGGCGATCCCGTAACGTATTGAAGTCCTTATCCGTCAAAATATTAGCAATATGTGATTGGAGAGATGCAATATAGCCTGAAATAGAACAAGTAACACTTCCATGTTAATTAATACTGGCCAAGGCTCCTGGGTGCATAGCAATAACGACTCAAATGCAGTTCATACCATACGTCAAGTTTTACGATGTTGGACAAACCATCGATGTCTTCTGTTATTACGGTATCAAGACGCCCATCTCGATACACTAGCAGACGCACCTTTATGACTTTGCCATTTTCATTGACATACCAGGAATCTGGTACTGGTTCATGACTACAAAACATCAATTTCCCCCGCACGTAATTCTCATACTGTGCATCCCAATTTTAACAGATCACACCCCTGATAGTGTCACATGTCACAAAATTTAACTTCGCATTCCGGTATGAATCTTGTATCTAATACCATAAAAAAAGCCGGTATATACACCGGCTTAATTATCCAGGAAAACACTCTGGATTATTCGTCGGTAACACAACCTTCCGATGCGGTCTTGACATTCTTGATGTATTTGTAAAGCGTTCCTCGGGTCGCCTTGTAAAGCGGCATGGTCCAGTCCTTGCGACGCGCTTCTAACTCAGCATCACTCAAATCTACCGCAAGACTTTTGCTTTCCGCATCAATGGTGATCATGTCTCCATTCTGAATCAGACCAATGGGTCCCCCTTCCTGTGCTTCCGGAACCACATGCCCAATAATAAATCCGTGGGAGCCGCCGGAAAAACGCCCGTCGGTAATCAGGGCAACATCATTTCCCAGGCCCGCTCCCATGATGGCTGAGGTCGGGGTCAACATTTCCGGCATACCCGGCCCGCCCTTGGGCCCTTCATAGCGAATCACGACCACCTCACCTTTCTGGATTTCATTGTTTTCCAGACCAGTTAGCATGTCTTCTTCACAGTCGTAGACGCGGGCCGGACCCGCAAAGTGCAGGCCTTCTTTACCGGTAATCTTGGCGACTGATCCACCCGGTGCCAGGTTCCCCTTGAGAATTTGAATATGGCCCGTTTGTTTAATTGGCTTGTTAAGTGGCATGAAGACATCCTGGCCTTGCTTCAAGCCCGGTAAGTCGGCCAGGTTTTCCGCCATGGTCTTGCCGGTTACGGTCATACAATCCCCGTTGAGCAAGCCTTCCGCCAGCAGGTATTTCATTACCGCCGGCGTGCCCCCTACATTGTGCAAATCCTCCATCACATATTTACCAGACGGTTTCAGATCCGCCAGGAATGGAACGCGATCACTCACGGCCTGGACATCATCAATGGTCAATGACACCTCGACTGCCCGTGCCATGGCAATCAAATGTAATACCGCATTGGTGGAGCCACCGAGTGCCATGACGATCACCAGGGCGTTTTCAAACGCTTCGCGGGTCATGATGTCACGCGGCTTGATGTCCTGTTCCAGCAGGTGCCGGATTGCCTGCCCGGCCTGCAGACATTCTTCCAGTTTGCCCGGATCCACCGCTGGAATGGAGGAACTGTAAGGCAGGCTCATCCCCATGGCTTCTATGGCCGACGCCATGGTGTTAGCGGTATACATGCCGCCACAGGCACCCGCGCCGGGACAGGAATGTTCGACGATTTGTTCCCGTTCCTTGTCATCGATCTTGCCCGCAATAAATTCCCCGTAGCTTTGAAAAGCCGACACCACATCCAGGCTGCGCTCTTTGTAGTGGCCTGGCTTGATCGTGCCGCCATAGATCATCAGTGCCGGACGATTGACCCGTCCCATGGCGATCATTACGCCGGGCATGTTCTTGTCACAACCCGGGATGGAAATATTGGCGTCATACCATTGAGCACCCATAACGGTTTCAATCGAGTCGGCAATGATATCGCGCGACTGCAACGAGTAGCTCATGCCATCGGTACCCATGGAGATGCCATCCGACACGCCGATAGTATTAAATCGCAGTCCGACCAGACCGGCTGCTTCAACCCCCTGTTTGACCTGCGCCGCCAGATCATTCAAATGCATGTTACAGGTGTTGCCTTCCCACCAGACACTCGAGATACCCACTTCTGCCTTGGCCATGTCTTCGTGTGTTAATCCCGCGCCATATAACATGGCCTGCGAGGCACCCTGCGACTTGGGCTGGGTGATACGGGAACTGTACTTATTCAACTTCTCAGACATGCCTGGTCTCCAATGTAGCGAGCAGATAAAAAATAATCGGCTAAGCAGTATAAAACAATCCCGCCGGGAAGACCGCACAGCTGTGATGTACGCCGCAATTTCCGGGCTTAAAAGAGCGTAGATATATAGAACCGGCGCACAGAATCAAACCGCGAGCGTTAATGTTAGCCCTCGAGTGCCGATATTAGGGCTATACTGATTATAATGTTTATTTAAGAAAACTGTGCTATAACAAAATGTTAGAGCCATTTCTTTAAGACATTAATCAAATTTGGTCGTGGCTATACAACAACTATGAATAAAACTGGCTACATTTCCGGCATTATCCTCGGCACTGGCATCTGGCTGGTGACTGCGCCTGTGAGCTTCGGGCAAAGCCAGGAGCTCAGCAAACTGGTTAATCAGCGATACCAGTTCCAGGAAGCTGAGAAGGCATTAAAGCTGGGCCAAATCAGCCGTTATCGACAACTGGAAAAACAGTTACGCGATTACCCCTTACATCCCTACCTTGAATACACCGAACTGACACGACGTCTGGGTGCAGCCCAGGCCGGGGAGGTTAAGTCATTTTTAGACAAAAACGCGGATTCCCCCCTGGCAGTCCGCCTGCAAAGCCGCTGGTTGAAGAGTCTGGCGCGTCAGGGCCAGTGGCAACTCCTGGTGGACAACTTCACCAGTACCGAGAATCGCGATTTGCTCTGCAGTTACGCCACTGCTCTGCTCAAAGTCGGCGAAGCACAGCGCGCCTACGCCATAACCGAAGGGCAGTGGTTGACTGGCCGCAGCCTGCCACAAGGCTGTAATTATCCCATCAACGCCTGGAAACAAGCCGGTCAGTTGACGAATGAACTCCTGTGGCAGCGCATTCGGCTGGCCATGCAAAGCGGCCACGTGAAGCTGGCCAGTCATCTGGCGGAAGATTTACCGAAACAGGAACGCCACTGGGTTAATGTCTGGATCATGGTACGCCGTGACCCGGCTTATCTGGTGAAATTAAATAACCAATTCAGCGAGCAGCGCCCGGACGTACTGGGTTGGATCACCGTCTATGGTCTGCGCCGCATGGCACGCAAAGACCCCATCCA
>CBDUOW010000130.1:0-5144 GCA_965368945.1 uncultured Gammaproteobacteria bacterium | reverse complement strand
TTCAAGCCAAGGCGATGAAAAATCTCTATCGAATCACGACGATGTGAGATATTGCCCGCATTACCATGAAAAAAGAGCACCACGTGCTGTGATTGCGAATGAGGGATATACCAGCCGTGCAGCTGAACGTCATCTGCTGTATGGAACGTAACATCTTCATAGTCGAGGCCCCAGTCTGCCGGCGTTTGATTCAGTTCGCGCAGGGGATAAAAAATCATGCGCGGTTGTTGGAAATACATCCAGATATTTAACAGCAACAAAGTGAGTACAAGGACAATAACGTAGCTGGTCATTGATTCTTTCACGGGCACGTCGGCATAAGGTTTAATGAGTTCAGTGTCATTATATACACATAATGCTATCTTTATACTCAATTAAAATGAAATGAATGGAGACACCCTAGAAAAACCGGGCCAGAGAAAGAAGTCGGAGTGATTTAATTTTGACCAAATTTAGGATCATGATATTTGTTCACTTGAACTCGACCCTTTGATTTTAACGAAAACTACAGTTTAAGTTGGTTTAAGGTGAAAAAATTATTTCTATTTCTTTGCTTCTTATTTCTTGCAAGCCCTGCTATGAGTGGTGAAAAGCAAGATGCCAGCTCTTTTTCGATAAAAATAGTTACCCCGGGTAATAGAGCGAGACTCTGTTCAGAGCCGGATTGTGGACGAGGGACAGAGCTTTCACGTCTGCCAACAAATATAATTCTCGAAACAAAGGGAAGCAGAAGAATCAAGTCCGGGTATATGGATGCAACATGGTACAAAGTTACGTATGAAGGAAAAACCGGATGGGTGAGCGAGTATGATACAAGACCTGTAAAATAATATGGTAAAAAAGTACAGATTAATATTTTGTAAAAAGAGAGCCAGAGTGTATTAAAACCTCTAAACAGGTTCACCTCAGAACCCCTTCGGTTTTGTAATTAAAAGGGTCGGAGTGATTTAATTTTTGCGGATCAGGATAATGCCTCGTAAAGTGGCTGCGGTGACATCTAACGGTTGGGTGACTCAAGCTCGAGCTTTAGCGACAGGAACTCCTTGAGATCCGTCAACGAGATTATGCCAATCAGCCGTTGGTCTTCCACCACCATAAACCGGGAGCTGGCATTCGGCTGGGTCATCAATGACAGGACCTGCATAGCATCGGTATCAGGGGAAACGGTGTTATCTGCGGAACAGGGACTTGTCAGTTCACCGACGGTGCGATCGGACCATTGCTCTTGCGGCACCGTCTTTACCTCGTGGGTGGTAATGCAACCAAGGAGGCGGGAATTCTCGATGACTGGAAACATTTTGAAGTGATGTCGATAGATATAATCCTGCACCAGCTGTTCAATGGAGAGCGAAGGGGGCACCGTCAGGGGCTGAGACGTCATGAAGCGACGAATCGGTTGATCTTGCAACGCCTCCTGTAAGAGGACCTGTTTAAAAGAAGCCGCTGCCGTGACTCGCAGAAACACGCCGATGAGAAACCACCACATGCCGGCGATAAAAATACCCTGCAGTACCCACAGCACACCCAGTATCATCATTACTAACCCGAAGCCCGATCCGATCTGGCTGGCAATGCGGGTAGCGCTGCGCAGGTTCTTCTTCCAGGCCCAGAGCGCGGCGCGGAGCATGCGACCGCCATCCAGCGGAAAGGCTGGCACAAGGTTGAAGATCGCCAGGATGGTGTTCAGGTATGCCAGGTAATACGTGACACCTATAATAAAGACGGACCACTCGTTTGCCGTGGCCAGAAGATGCACTTGATAAAAAACAAACGCCAGCAGGAAACTTGCCAGCGGCCCGGCAATAGCTATCAGGAACTCGGACTTGGGTGTTGCTGGTTCTTTTTCCATTTCAGCAATGCCGCCGAAGATGAACAACGTGATTCCGCGAATGTTCAGACCATAGTGGCGGGCGACGAGCGAATGGCAAAACTCGTGGAACACAATGGAGAAGAAGATACCTGCGGCGCCGGTAATTCCCATCCACCAATACATCTCACGTGACAGGCCGGGATAGCTTTGCGGAAACAGGCCTGCCGCGAGCGTCCAGGTGATGAGCAGCGCAATCAGCAGCCAGCTCAGATCGAGTTTGACCTGGAAACCGAAGAGCCGAAAAAGCGGCAATTGCCGTGGAGTCATAGCATCTCTCTTGTTGTGATATTTGGGGTCAAAGTAAAAACTATTTAATTCTCTCGAAACCCATTTAAGAAATTAACCGTCAAGGTATCGGCCAGGTCTTGCACAGAGTCGATGCCCGCAATATCGAGTTTTCGCGTCAAGGCCAGAAGACAAATACCGTGAATGCCGCTCCACAAGGCGCGGGCGGCCTGGGCGATCTCCTTGTCGGATTTGTTTTTACCCAGCGGTCTTAAGGCGTTTTCAACCAGGCCAAACATTTGCTGCACTTGCTGTTGAAAGGGGGCAGGCAGCACGAAGTCATCTTCCAGCACGTGTTCGTAAATCATGCTCCAGCGCGCCGTATTGTTTGAAGCGAATTCGATATATGCGTGAGACAGGGCCAGGATACAGGCTTCCGGTGTTTTATTCTTGGCGGACACATGTTCCATTTTCTGGTAGAGCTGGGAGAGGGTGCGATCGTTGACCTGGAGAATGAGGTCATCCAGGTTTCTAAATACCAGGTACAAGGTTCCGACGGTATAGCCGATTTTGGCCGCGACTTTGCGGGCCGACAGGCCTGAAAGGCCTTCCTGGCTGGCGATAGCCTCGGCTGCTTCCAGGGCCATCTGGTGGATTTCTTCCCGGGTATGGTCACTACGTCTTGCCAACTTTCTGTTCTCCCTGGGTTTTTTACTTCGTTGTGAAAAAGATCATAGCATATATTGAACAATGTTCAATAATGAGCTATAACTAAATTGAACGATGTTTAATTAATGACCGAAATATCTAACCTGGGTGCAAACCGGGATTTTTTAAGGGACTTAATTGAACAGTGTTTAGTAAAAGGAAGGGTTATTAACTCTTTGTATTAACAGAGAAAAGGAGAAGACCATGAAACGTACATTTTTGATGTGGTTAAGCAGCTTGCTGCTGATTGTTGGGGGGCTGTATGGGCCTGTGACGCAGGCTGCCGGGCTATTAACGCCCACGGATGGCAGTTTGCCGGCTTTGTCGATCAAGAAGCACCAGGTACAGGTGACTATCGAGGACGGCTATGCCATTACTCAAGTCGACCAGGTGTTTCATAACCCCCATGCGCGGGATCTGGAAGCCCGGTATTCGTTTCCAGTGCCGGAAAAAGGCTCGGTGGCGGAGTTCACCTTGTGGATAGATGGCAAACCGGTGACAGGGGAAGTGCTTGAAAAGCAGGAAGCCCGCAAGGTCTACGAAGAAGAGAAGGCCGCCGGGCGGGATGCGGGTTTGACCGAGAAGGACAGTTACAAGACCTTTGAGGTGAGTGTCGCACCGGTGCGGGCCGGTCAGGATACCCGCATTCGGTTGGTCTACCTGCAACCCGCGCATGTCGATACCGGGATTGGACGTTACGTCTATCCGCTGGAAGAAGGAGGCGTGGATGAACGTAAACTGGCTTTCTGGACAGCCAACGACAAGGTGATGGAACAGTTCAGTTTTAAGCTTGATCTCAAGTCCGCCTATCCCGTCGATGCGGTGCGTGTGCCGAATGAACCCAATGCCCAGGTGGCTCAGGGTGCCAACGGTGAATGGAACGTACACATTGGTAATCGACCCACTGCGCCAATCAGCAATGCCAATCCTGCTCAGGGAACCCAGGGCAAAGAAATTCCCACGCAGATGCAAAACGGGTTGCCGGTCTACACACTTGACAAGGATCTGGTGGTGTACTGGCGTCACAAGGAAGGGCTGCCCGGGTCGGTTGATATGATTGCGCACAAACCGGATGCGGCAAAGCGGGGCACGTTCATGCTGGTAGTCACACCGGGTGATGATCTGAAACCGATTAGCCAGGGTAAGGATTGGGTGTTTGTGCTGGATATTTCCGGTTCGATGCAAGGCAAATATACCACCCTGGCCGATGGGGTAAAACGCGCCTTGAATAAAATGCGGCCTGATGATCGGTTTCGGATTGTGTTGTTCAATAATTCCGCGCGTGAACTGACTTCAGGTTACGTCAACGCCACGCCTGAGAATATCAGGCACTACGCCGATGCCGTTGCTGGCGTGACACCGAACAGCGGAACCAATCTGTTTTCCGGTGTAAAGATGGGGTTGAAGGCGCTGGATGCCGACCGCACCAGTGCTATTGTGCTGGTGACGGACGGTGTAGCCAATGTGGGTGAGACCAAGCAACGCAAGTTTATTGAATTGCTCAAACAGAAGGATGTGCGTCTGTTTACGGCGGTCATGGGTAACAGTGCAAACCGACCCATGCTGGACGCCATGACCAAAGCCTCGCATGGTTTTGCCGTGAGTGTCTCAAACAGTGATGACATTGTGGGCCAGATAATGACCATGTCTTCCAAGGTCACACACGAGGCATTACATGGTGTGAAGCTGAAGATTAAGGGTGTAAAGACGGGCGACCTGGAACCGCAACAGATTGGCAGTCTGTACCGGGGCCAGCAACTGGTGGTGTTCGGGCATTATTGGGGCGATGGTCCCGCCGAGGTCAGCCTGAGCGGGCAGATATCAGGACAACCCGTGAATTATCGTACCACCTTTAATTTTCCATCCACGGCAGGAGAAAACCCTGAGATTGAGCGGCTGTGGGCGTTTGCTGCGATTGAAGGCATGATGGAAGAGATCAACGACTTTGGTGAAAAGCCGGATATCAAACAGGCGGTGGTTGATCTGGGCGTGGAGTACGGTCTGGTGACCGATTACACGTCCATGCTTGTGGTGCGCGATGAGGTCTTTGATGCCAGGGGTATCAAGCGGTTGAATCGTGATCGTCTGATGAAAGAGCAAGCGGCACAACAAGCCCGTGCTCAACGTCCGGCACAGAGTCGTCGAGTCGATACCGCGCAACCGATGTATCAAAAGTCTCGCCCGAGTCATGGTGGCGGGGCACTGGATATCGGTTACCTGTTGTTACTGTTACCGTTAGTCTGGTACATGATGCGTCGCCGTAGTGAAGGAGAGGTCCGCGCATGATCCCGAACATTGGGAACGCGTATCGCCATGGCAGCCTTCGGCTGCCATGGCATAC